>JACRIP010000240.1 GCA_016220045.1 Planctomycetota bacterium | reverse complement strand
CTCTGTGGTTCCGTCGTCGTTCGGCAATGGCGACGGTTCACGCACCCCACACCACCCTCACCACACTCCCCACCCCTCCCCCCAGGCAAGCGCTAGTTCCGCCCGCGCCGCAGGCGCTCGGCCGCCGCCACGTGCGGCCGCGCCAGGTCCGCCCGGCCGAGCTTGACGTACAGGTTCGCCAGGTCGATCCGCACGTCCAACGCATCCGGCAGATACCGCACCGCAAGCTCCAGTTCCGCCGCGCCCGCTCCGGTCTTCCCCTGGGCCGCCAGCGCGCGGCCGAGGAAGTGGCGCGCCACGCCCAGGTCCGGCGCCAGCCTCACCGCCTCCCGGAACTGCGACTCGGCCGCCGCCGGCCCGCGCAGCGTCTCGGCGGCGGCCCCGCGGTTGATCCAGGCCTCAGGCGCCCAGGGCGCGGCGCGCGTGGCCTCCTCGAAGGCGCGTTCCGACAGGGCATGGTCCCCCTTCTGCCGCTCGACCAGGCCGAGAGCGTTCCACAGCTCCCACGCCGCCGGGTCGAGCCGCAGCGCCCGCGTCAGGAGCGCCAGGGCCTCATCGGGCATCCCCTCCGCGCCCGCCAGGTGCTGCGCGTCGGCCACCCAGAGGTCGGTGATGCGATCGAGCGCGACCGGGTCGGTCGGATTCTGCGCGAGCGCGGCCTCGAGGTCGCGGTAGCTGGCGTCAAAATCGTGGCGCGCCCAGGAGGAAAAGGCCCGGCGCACGAGCCGCCGGGCCGCATGGATCGCGTTCAGGCGTTGCTCGTAGGCGGCGAACAGGGAGGGGCTTCCGCCCGGACCGGCCAGGATCTCGACCGCCGACGCATGCACCGGGTCGATCGCCGCGATCTGTTCCTCGCGCGTGGGCGCGTAGAGGGACCGCGGCGCCGAGAATTCCAGCCGCGCCGAATCGTCGTCGCTCGGCGGCGCGCCCGCGGCGAGGCGCTCGATGCCGCGTGGTCCGGCGGCCAGGAAACCCAGCACATCCAACGGATCCCGCAGTTTCATGCGCAGGAGATCGGCCTTCACCTCCGGCCGGTGGATGCGCTCGACCAGCCGCTCCGGCGTGATCGCGCCCGGGGCCAACCCGCCCATCAGCAGGTAGTCGCCGCCGGGGCGCAACTCCCAGAGCAGGCAATCGGGAAACACCGTACGGAAGGCGGCGAGGACGGACCTCAAGTCCGCGACGGCGAGGCCATAGACCTGAATCCACTGCGCCATCACGCCCTCCGGGTTGAGGCGGGCGCGGCACTCCGCGAAGTACTCGCGCGTGAACAGGGACGCGACGCCGGAGACCCAGAGATTGGTCGGCATGGAGGAGATGACGTCGTAGCGTTCGGCGGTGAGGGCGACGTGGTTGCGCCCGTCGTTGACCAGCATGCGCACGCGCGGATCGCGGCAGGCGTCGCGGATGTAGGGGGTGAAGTGCAGGCGCGTGGCCTCGACGACTTCGGGGCAAAGCTCGACGCAATCGATACGCTGGACGGGATAAGCGGCGGTCGCCCCCAGGGAGACGCCGGACCCCAGGCCGATGACCAGCACCCGGTCGATGCGTGGTGCGAAGAGCATCGGCAGGTGGCCGCAGAGGAGCTGGATGGGCAGGTCGCCGGCGGTGGAGGCGTCGGCCTTGCCGTTGATGCGCAGGGAGAGGATGCGGCGCTTGTGGCGATGCACCGAGACGGTCGCGGTAACGCCCTCGCGGTAGAAGAGCACCTCGTCGGCCTCGCGGTCGCGCTCGGCCGGCACGGCGGCAGCGGCGCCGGCTGCGGGCGGAGCGCCCGGCGAGGCCGTCCGCGCATCGCGGCGCTGGGCGGCGGCGATGAAGGCGGCGCGATCCACGGCATCGGGATTCCACCCGGGGAGGAGGGCGGCGACGGCGGTGCCGGCCGCGACCGCGCCGAGCGCGAGGAGGCGGCCCAGGGCGGGCCGGCGGGCCGAGGTCGCGAGGAAGCAGAGCGCGCCGGCGGCGAGGTTGAGCGCGACCGCGCAGGTGATGGACTGGCGCAGGCCGCAGAGCGGGATGAGGACGAAGCCGCCGAGGAAGGAGCCGGCGAGGGCGCCGACGGTGTTGAGGGCGTAGACGTCGCCGACCGCGCGTCCGGGTTCGACGCCGCGCGCCGCGTAGACGCGGGCGGCGAGCGGGAAGGTCACGCCCATGGCGAAGGTGGGCACGAGGAAGAGCGCGAAGAGGGCGAAGAACTGGACGGCCCAGAGGCGGGCGAAGGAATCGGCGCCGGAGAGGATGAGCGACTCGAAAGCGCCGCTGAGCGAACCCAGGGCGAGGGTGACGGCGAGGGCGGCGGCGGCGATGGCGCCCTGCAGCGAACCGAACGCGCCGGCCGGGTCGAGGCGCGTGTCGGCCCAGCGGCTGAGCGCGGCGCTGCCGAGCGCGAGGCCGAGGATGAAGGCGGAGACGAGCAGCGTGAAGGCGTAGGTAGACGACCCGATGAACGAGGTGAGGATGCGGTTCCACACGACCTGGTCGATCATGGCGGCGGCGCCGGAGAGGGCGATGGCGGCGAGGATGGCGCGCGCGGCGGAGGGGGAGGGGGAAGCGGGGCGCGTGGGTGGTGCGGACCTGCCCTCTCCCCTGCCCTCCCCCGCTGCGGCGGGGGAGGGGGAGGCGGGGCGCGCGGGTTGTTCGGACCTGCCCTCTCCCCTGCCCTCCCCCGCTGCGGCGGGGGAGGGGGAAGATGCGGGTGCGACGGGGGCGGCGGCGACGCGGTTGCGCGCTCCGAGTGCGAGCGCGGCGGCGCCGATCAGGAGGTTGAGGCCGGCGGCGACGCGGTTGGCGGCGGTCTGGCCGAACTCCGGGATCAAGTAGAAGCCGCAGAGCAGGGCGCCTGCGACCGCGCCCAGGGTATTTACCGCATACAGGCGCCCGAGGCGGCGCGCGAAGCTGGCGGCATCGACCACGAAATGCCGGGCGAGTGCGGGCAGGGTGGCGCCCATCAGCGTTGTCGGGACGAGCAGTATGCCCGCCGCAAGCGCGAAGCGAAGGAGGGCAAAGGGGGCGGGATGATCCACGAGGGAGTCGTAGACGGCGCGCAGGGGCACCGGGGTGAGCTCGACGAGGGCGGGCGCCAGCAGGCACCAGGCGCCGATGCCGAGTTCGAGGACGCCGTAGACCGCAAGCCAGCGGAGCGGGCGGCGCACGCGGCCGAGGAGCCAGCTTCCGAGCGCCAATCCGCCCATGAACGCCGTGAGCACCGTCGAGACCGAGTAGGTGGTATTCCCGAGGTGGCGGGTGAGCAGGCGCGTCCAGAGGACTTCGTAGACCAGCCCGCTCAGGCCGGAGAGGAAGAAGAAGCCGAGATAGGCCCACTCCACGCGGCCGAGGGCGGGTTGGGGGGGGGCGAGAGCGGCCGGTGCGGGCCGAGGAGCGGTGGTGTCCACGTCGGGCCTTCTGCAGTCGGATGTTGGGGGCCGAGCGCCGAGCGCTACTTCGGCGCCGAGCCCGCACCGGCATCGCCGCCCGGACCGGGCGCGGGCGGAGGCTTTTCCGGGGCACCGTCTGCCGGCTTCTCCGCCGGCTTCGGCGCAGCTTTCTCGGCCGGCGCGGCGGCGCCCGGCAGCTTCGCGCGCAGCGGCTTGACCCGCTCGCTCTTCGGGAAGGCGTACTCGGCGTCGTCGAGCGCGCGCGCCGCCTCCTCCGGCTTCCCCTGCGCCAGGCGCACTTCGGCAAGATCGCAGTAGAGCGCGCCGACCTTCTCGTCGGCCTCGGCGCCACGCGTGTCGCGCCGCCACGCCGCGATCGCCGTCTCAAACTCGCGCACCGCTTCCTCCCAGCGCCCCAGCTCACGCAGCGCCGTCGCCCACGCCTCGTGCAGCGACGGATCGAGCGCGCGCACCTCGTTCGCCTCCGCCAGCACGCGCGCGACGTCGGCCGGTTTCTTCTCCTTCTGGTAGATCTCCGCCAGCCTGCGGCGCAGGCCGTAATCGTCCTGGTCGATCGCGCGCAGCGCCTCCAGCTCGGCGATCATCCGGTCGCGCCGCCCGGCCTCCTCGTGAAGCTTCGCCAGGAGCGCGTATGGGTTCTCATTGCCCGCGACCCGCGTCGGAAAGGCCGCCTTGGCCTTCTCCAACGCCGCCAGCGCCTTCTCCGGCTCCTTCGCCTCGAGGAGAAGCCGCCCCAGCCTCAGGTAGACACCGTGGTACTTGACGCCGGCCGCCACCGCCGCTTCCAGCAGCTTGCGCGCTTCGGCCGCGTCCTTCTTGCCGTCGGCGAGGTAGCCGAGCACCGCGAGCGCGTCCGCGGATTTCGGGTCGACGGCCAGCGCCTGCCTGGCGTGGTCCCGGGCCTCGTCCAGCTTGCCCGCGCCGAAGTTCCACCACGCCAGCCCGACGCGCGCCGCCGCGTCCTTCCCATCCTTCGCGACCCGTTCCTCCAGCTTCTTCGCCTCCGCCTCCGAACACAGCGGCGGCAGCACGATGCTGCTGTAGAAACGCCCGAGCCAGGCGTCGAACTGCTTGTCGAATTCGCCGACCGTAACGCCGCAGACCTGCCGGATCACGGCCTCCGTCCCCGCGTCCTCGCCGTACGCGCGCAGCATCTTCGGAATCGCCGCGAACCCCCACGTCGCCGCGATGAACTCGCAGATCAGGCTCGAGTGGTAGTAGCAGAGCAGGACCTGGCCCGGGTACTTCGGCCGGGTGAATCCCCGATTCAGCTCGGCGATCCCGAGCAGCTCGCCCTTCTTCCATGCGTGGTAGAGTTCGAGTTCCATTTCGCGCGCCCAGGTCGGATTCGCCGCCTTCTCCTCGTAGACCGAGAGCCCCTCGGTGAACCAGCGCGGCACGCGGTTCTTGCTGAGCTGGAGGGTGACCACGTGCGCGTACTCGTGCCAGAAGACGCGCGCCCAGTTGAACTCGCCGGTCATCCGGAAGTTCGCGTCGGTGGGAAGGATCAGGGTAACCACCTTACCGAAGCAGGCGCCGAGCGCGCCCAGGCCGGGAATGCCGGCGGTGCGCACGGAGAAGTCGTTGTGGACGGCGAAGTCCTCGACCAGGATCGGCCCTTCGGGCCGGAAGCCGTACTTCTTCGAGAGCTCCTCGTCGGCGCGGCGCAGCCAGTCCGTGAGGTAGGGGGTGAGGATCGGGTCTTCGGCCGAGTTGACGCGCAGGTGGAAGCGCTCGAGGTCGGCGAGGACCATGTTCTTGTCCATTTTCCGGAAGAGCTTGATGAGGTTGAAGGCGCGCGTGTTGAAGGAGTCCTGCTCGAAGCCCTCTTCGACGAGCTTGCGGCCCTCCTCCTCGCGGCCGAGGTGGATGAGGACGGTGCCGCGGTTGAGCACGGCGGACCAGAGCTGGGGATCGAGTTCGATGGCCTTCTTGAACCAGGTTTCGGCGACGTCGAAGCGCATGACCTGGAGGGCGGCCGAGCCGAGGGTGTTGTAGAAGGCGCCGCCCTTGGGGTGGGCGGCGAGGGAGCGACGTTCGACCTCGGCGAGGCGTTCGGCGTCATGGCGCAGGTAGTGGGCGGCGGCCGCGAGTCCGAGAGCGGTCATCGAGGTCGGGTCGACCTTGAGCATGGCCTCGACGTCGACGAGCGCGGCGGCGGTCTCCTGGTCCCAGAGATGGAGCTGGGCCATGACCTCGTGGGCCTAGGGGAGCGCGGGGTTGATCTGGAGGGCGCGGGCGATTTCGCGCTCGGCCTCGTCGAGCTTGCCGTCGTGGATGGCGACGAAGGCGCGCCCGACGTGGGCGAGGGGATGGTAGGGGTTGAGGTCGAGGCTCTCGTTGTAGGTCTTGGCGCCGGCGGGCGCGTTGTCCTTTTCCATGTAGAGTCCGGCTTCGAGCACGCGCGCCCGATGGTAGAACTTGTCGGCCTCGACGATCTTGGGGACGAGCTCGTGGGCGACGAGCTTGAGCGTGCCGGAGTCGCCGGTGCGGTTGCCGTACTCGCGGGCGGCGAGGGCGACGAAGTAAAGATCGTCGGGGTCCTCGACTTCGCCGGAGTAGTTGGCGTCGAGGGCGGCGTTGAGGGTTTTCTCGGCCTCCGCGAATTCGCCGCGATCGATCTGGACCAGGCCCTTGAGGGCGGTGCCGATGGGGTCGGCGGCGGACTCCTTGAGGAAGGACTCGGCGAGGGCGAGCGCGTCGGCGGCGCGGCCGCGGTAGAGAAGCAGCTCGGCGAGGCGGGCGCGCGCCTCGCGGTGGGCGGGGGCGAGGGCGAGGGCCTCGCGCAGGGCGGCTTCGGCGCCGTCGTAGTCTCCGGTCTCTTCCCGATGGCGGGCGAGGCCGAGACGGGGTTCGGGGTTCGCGGGCTCCGCGGCGGCCGCCTGGGCGAGCAGCTCCCCTGCGCGCTTGTACTCCCCCTTGTAGAGGGCAAGCCAGGCGGGAGTGCTGCGCTTGGGGCGGGGGGGAGCGGGGGGCGACTGGCTCTGGGATGCGGCGGGCAGGAGCACCAGCAGGAGCAACAGCCAAAGAACCAGGCCGCGCCAAAGGCGCGGAACCGCGAGCGGGCCGAGGAGGGAGGAGGCCGAGGGATTGTCACATTGTCTCATTGTCGCATTGTCTCATTAGATGCTCACGGGCCACCCGGGCGTACCAAGCGGACGTCTTGTGATGGACTAGCGATGGCGGCCCCAGTGGGCCGTGCTGTAGGAAGCCGCCATGATCGCCAGGAGCTCGTTCGCCTCCTGAAGGAGACTCGACATGCGGCGCGAGGTGACGATTTCACATTCGACCAAGAGTTCGAGCCAGTACACCGTCTCGTCCGCTTCTTCCACGACGACGCCCATCTTCGCGACGAACTCCGCGGAGGAGCGGGCCCGACAGACCGCACGGTAGTTCGCCCCGACGGCGGTGCCGGACCGCAACACCTGCTTCCCGATCACGCGCGCCTCTTCCGCCTTGGGCAGCGCCCGAAACATCTTCACGACCCGCACCGAGAACTGCATCGTCCGCTTGCGCATCTGCTGCGTCAACTCTGCATTCACATCAACCTCCCGTCGTCATCCAAGCCGGTGGGATCCAGGAATCTAATGAGACAATGGGACATTGTGACAATGAGACAATCTGCCGGCCTGTGCCGATTGATCTCCGCCAACACCCCCTCCCTCGTCCGCTCACACCCACACCCTCCGATGGTAAATCAACCATTCCACCATCAAGATCCCGAATGCCACCAGCGCCAGCCAACCCCAGATCTCCCGGTTCGCCACCACCGCCTCCTTGGTCACCGTCACCTCCGCCTCGCCCAGCGTCAGCTTCGCGCGCACCGCCAGGTTCGACTCCGCGGGCGAGAGCAGATTCACCGCGTACGGCAGCTCCGCCCCCTGGTCCGGCTTCACGCGGTAGACTCCCACCTTGTCCGTCCCGCCGTAGAGGATGCGCCGCTGCTCCCCCACCTTCTCCGTCACCGCCTTGTCCTGCGGGTTGACGATCGTGATCTCCACCGTCTCCCGATCCGGAACGAACGCCAGCACGTCGCCCGCCGCCACCTGCCGCGCCGAAGATTGCCCGGTGTGCCCCGACAGCCACTGCAGCGTGTTGGAGACGAAAATCGGGAAGGACAGCCGCAGCGGCCAGTCCGAGGCGTAAATGTCGAACCCGATCACCACCACCTTCTGCTCCAGCTTCGAGAACGCCGCAATCAGCGGCGTCTGGTCGGACTCCAGCACCACCTCGCCCCACTTCGGGACCACCAGCTTCGCCGCCTCCCGGATGTCGAGGTTGCTGAAATTCACGAAGCGCGTCAGCGGATGCGCGCGCTTCCAGTCCAGGATCACCGGGTAGCTCGCCGGACCGAGGCTCTTCAGCCCCTCGAGCGGCGGCACGCAGTTGAAGCACAGGAAATTGCCGTCCGGGAGCTTCTCCGGCGTCACCGCGTCGAGCGCAATCACGTCGTAGCGCCGCACCCGGTCGGGCGGCATGGCGGCGAAATCCTTGGGCGAGGTGCGCTCGAACTTCACCGCCGGGTCGAGACGCAGGACCTTCTCGAGGAAGTAGTTGCCCTCGGTCACGGCGAGCAGCCGGATGTCCTGCTCCTTCTGGAGCACGCACCAGGCCTGGTTGTCCACGGCGAGATCGTCCTCGACGTTGATCCGGGCGTGCAGCACGCCTTCGACCACGTCGCGACGCTCGAAGACCTCGGAGCGGCGGTCGCCGGGTCCCAGCTTCACCGTGCGGACGTCGAGCAGGCGGCCGTCGAGCGAAAGTTCGAGCAGCACCTCGGCGGGCTCGGCGCGGAAGTTCTCGACTCGGGCGAGCACCTGACACCCCGCCCCGATCTCCAGGCTCTTGCGCGCCTCCAGGGCGGTGAGGGCCACGTTCTTGCAGCGCTCGCCGATCGCCACGAAATGCGCTTTCGCCTTCTCGCCGGCGTCCTCGTTCACGTCCGGGAAGGCGCCGTCGCTGAGAATCACGATCGCGGGATGCTCCTGCGCCTGCGCCACCGAGCGGGCGATGACCAGCGCCTCGCGCAGCGCCGTGCGCGTATCCTTCGGCTCCAGGCCGCGGAGCGTCGCGCGCAGGAGGGCGCGGTCGGTGGTGAGCGAGCAGAGGATGCTCGCCTTCGCGTCGAACGAGATCAGCATCATCTTGTCGCCGCGGCTCAGGTCGTCCACCATCGTGAGGGCGGTGCGGCGCGCGAACTCGAAGCGGCTGGGCGCGACGTCGGTGGCCTGCATGCTCGCGCTGGTGTCGAGCAGCAGGATCAGCGTCTGCCCCTCGAACCCCCGCATCTTGAGGAAGGGGCGCGCCATCGCGAAGATGAGCAGGGTCAGGAGCAGGAGCTGGATGAAGAGCATCAGGTTCTTGCGCAGCTTCTGGAAGGGCGCGTTGACCCGCAGGTCTTCGATCGACTTGCGCCAGAGGAAGGTGCTGGAAACGACGTATTCCTTGCGCTTGAGCTTGAGGATGTAGAGCAGGACCACGAGCGGCAGGACGCCCGCGAAGACGAAGGCGAGGGGATAGAGGAAGTGGCCCATTACTTGAACAACCCCGCCGAACGCAGATAGTTGAGCACCAACTGGTCGAAGGGAATCGAGGTCGGCGCGAAGAGGTAGTTGAAGCCGTGGCGCGTGCAGAATTCCTTGAGCGTGCCGCAGTAGGCTCTCAGGTTCTTCTCGTAATTCTTGACCAGCGACGCGGTGATCGAGACCTCCGCGACGTCCGAATCCTCCGAGTCGACGAGCTTGAGGTCGCCGACGTAGGTCGGATGGACCTCCTCCTCGGCCAGGATCTGGAGCACGAAGACGTCCATCTTTTCATACAGGAAGTACTTGAGCGCCTGCTCGTAGCCTTCCTTGTCGAGGAAGTCCGAGAGCACGACCAGGACGCCCTTGCCGGGGTGGCGCACGGCGAAGCGCTTGCAGGAGGTCAGGAGCGAGGTGCCGCCGGAGCACGGGAGATTGACGACGAAGTCGAGCATCTTCCACATTGTCTTCTTGCCGCGCGTAAGCGGGAAATCGAGGAAGCCGTTCTCGGTGAGGCCGTAGACGCCGACGCGGTCGAGGCCGGAGAGGGCGATGTAGGCGAGGGCGGCGGCGACCTTCTTGGCGTACTCCAGTTTGGAGGGGGCGCCGAAGCCCATCGACAGGCTGGTGTCGATCAGGAGGTGGACGTGGAGGTCTTCCTCCTCCATGAAGAGCTTGATGAAGAGGCGGTCGAGGCGGCCGTAGGCGTTCCAGTCGATGAAGCGCAGGTCGTCGCCGTGCGAGTAGTCGCGGTAGTCGGCGAATTCGACCGAGAAGCCGCGCTTCTTGGAGCGCCGCTCGCCCTTCATGCGGCCGGCGAAGATCTTGCGCGAGACCAGCGAAAGCTGTTCGAGCTTGCGCATGAAGTCGCCGTCGAGGAGCTGATCGACTTTCGCCATGGCGGGGGGCCTACTTCCGAGGGGCGGCGGCGGGGGCGGCCGCGGCGACGAGTCCGGGCTTCACCGTACCGGTGGGCTCGGTCGGAACCTGCTCGAGAATGCGCGCCAGGATCTGGTCGGCGTCGATCCCTTCGGCCTCGCCCTCGAAGTTCAGGATCAGGCGGTGGCGCAGGGCCGGGGTCACGGTCTGGCGCACGTCGTCGAAGCTGACGTTGTAGCGGCCGTCGAGCAGCGCGCGGACCTTCGCGCCGAGGATGATGCACTGCGCGCCGCGCGGGCTGGCGCCGAAGCGCAGGAAACGGTTGGTGTAATCGACGGCGTGCTCGCCCTTCGGGTGGGTGGCGAGGACGAGGCGAGCGACGTAGTCCTTGATGTGGGGCGCGGCGACGATCTCCTTCACCAGGCGCTTCCCGGCCTCGATCTTGGCGCCGTCCGTGACCTTCTGGATGGTGGCGGAGACGTTGTCGGTGGTTCGCCCGAGCACCTCCTTGAGGTCGGCGAGCGTGGAGTACTTGAGCAGGAGCTTGAAGAAGACGCGGTCGAGCTGGGCCTCGGGGAGCGGGTAGGTGCCTTCCATCTCGATCGGGTTCTGCGTGGCCATGACGAAGAAGGGTTCGGGGAGGCGGTACTGGGTTCCCCCGACCGTGACGGAGTGCTCCTGCATGGCCTCGAGCAGTGCGGACTGGGTCTTCGGCGTGGCGCGGTTGATCTCGTCGGCGAGGACGATCTGGGAGAAGAGCGGTCCCTGCTGGAACTTGAACATGCGCTCGCCGGTGGGGGTTTCCATGACGAGGTTGGTGCCGATGATGTCGGCGGGCATGAGGTCGGGTGTGAACTGGATGCGCGAGAACTTGAGGTCGAGGACCTGGCTGAGCGTACGCACGAGCAGCGTCTTGCCCAAGCCGGGCACGCCCTCGAGCAGGCAGTTGCCGCCCGAGAACATG
>JACRIP010000243.1 GCA_016220045.1 Planctomycetota bacterium | reverse complement strand
TGAGCGAAACGGACGGCGCGGCCTGCAAATGCGCGGACGGCTCCTTTTCCGTGCCGGCCGGGTACCAGGCCTACCTGGAACGGCTGCTCGCGCTGCAGGAGGAGCTGAATCCGATCGGGCATTTGCGCAAGTTCGAGCTGGTCGCGGGGGACGCGACCCAGACGGTCCCCGCCTACCTGGCGCGGCACCCGGAGACCGTCGTCTCGCTGGCGATCTTCGACTTCGACATCTACGCGCCGACCAAGGCGGCGCTGGAAGCGATCCGACCCCACCTGTGCCGCGGCTCCGTCCTGGTCTTCGATGAACTGTGCGACGACCTCTTTCCGGGCGAGACCGTGGCGGTGCGCGAAGTCCTGGGGCTGCGCGACCTGCGCATTCAGCGGATGCCCATGACCGCGCGCGTTTCCTACGTGGTGCTGGAGTGAGGGCCATGGACGCGGACTGCAAGGCGATTCGCGAGCACATCCTGCGGATCTCGCAGCGCAGCGGGCACGGGCACATTCCGACCAGCTTCTCGGTGGTCGAAGCGCTGGTGGCCGTCTACGGCGTGATGCGGCACGATCCGCGGCGCCCCCAGTGGGAGGAACGGGACCTCTTCGTCCTCAGCAAGGGGCACGCATCCCTCGGCTTCTACTGCGTCCTCGCCCATCTCGGGTACTTCCCGATCGAGGCGGTCAATGCCTTCGGCGCGTTCGGGTCGAGCTTCGGGTGTCATCCCGATCGCAAGAAGGTCCCGGGAGTGGAGGTCTCCACCGGCTCCCTCGGCCACGGGATCGCGGTGGCCGCGGGCATGGCGCTGGCCCTCAAGCTGAAGCGGAGCGCGCGTCGCGTCTTCACGCTGATCGGGGACGGGGAGGCCAACGAAGGGACCGTCTGGGAGGCGCTGTCGGCGGCCGCGCACCTGAAGTTGTCCGGCCTGACCGTGCTCTACGACGACAACGGCTCCCAGATCCGTTGCCAGCCGATCCCGAACGCGGCCGAGCGCCTGCGCGCCTTCGGCTGTGTGGTGCACGAAGTGGACGGGCATGACGTCGGACAGATCCGGGCGGCGCTGGCGCCGGTCGCCGGCGGCGTCGCGCCGGTCGCCGTGGTCTGCAAGGCGATCAAGGGTTTCGGCTGCCGCACCTTCCGCTCGGACATGTTCGCCTGGCATCGGCGCTCTCCGAACCCGGCGGAACTCGCCCAGCTCCTGGAGGAACTGAATGAGAACAGCATTTAAGGATGTTACCCTGGAGCTGGCGGCGACCGACGAGCGGCTCGTGCTGCTGTTCGGGGACATCAGCGTCTATCTCTTCCGCGAGTTCACGGCGCGCTACCCGGAGCGGTTTTTCAACGCCGGCATCTGCGAGAACACGCTGGTCAGCATGGCGGCGGGCATGGCCTCCCAGGGCTTGTTTCCAATCGTGCATACGATTGCCCCGTTCGTGACCGAGCGCAGCTACGAGCAGATCAAGGACGACGTCTGCTACAACGGGTTCGGGATCAACATCGTGACCTGCGGCGCCTCCTTCGATTACGCCTGGGACGGCGCGACGCACCATTGCTATACGGACCTGGAGATCCTGCGTCTGCTCCCCGGGATGGAGGTCATGCAGCCGGGCTCGAAGAAGGAATTCTGCGCGCTGCTGCGCAGCCAGTATGCGAACGGCCTGCCCTCGTACTACCGCATCTCCCACGACGAGCACGGCGAAGATCTGCCGGTCTCCTTCGGGCGCGGGGTGGTGGTGCGCGATGCCGGCGCCGCCGTGACGGTGCTGACGGCGGGGCCGATCCTGGGGAACGTCCTGAAGGCGGTCGCCGGGCTGGAGGCGAACGTGGTGTATTTCCATACGCTCAAGCCGCTGGATACGGAGGTCCTGCGGCGGTTTGCGCACACGAAGCTGCTGGTCGTGCACGATGCCTTCGGGCTGTTCGAGGCGGTGGCGGCCGAGGTGCCGGGGGTCCGGCTTTGGCGGCATGCGCTACCGGACCAGTTCAACGTGTACTACGGCAAGCTGGACGATATCCGGCGGGCGATCGGGCTCGACCCGGAGGGGATACGCGCGGCGGTGCGGCGCGTCCAGGCGGAACCGTAATAGTTCGTAGTACCGGGCTTCAGCCCGGGTTCGTCGCCGGCCTTCAGGCCGGCTGCCCCCCCCCCCCCACCCTGCCCGCAGGCGGAGCGTCCCATGCTGAAAGTCGAAAAGACGAAGCTCGACGGAGTCCTGCTGCTCACGCTGGAGGAATTCTCGGATCATCGCGGCGGCTACGTGGAGCTCTTCAACGAGGAGCTCTATCGCAAGGCGGGCATCGACCTGCGCTTCGTGCAGGACGACATCTCGACCTCGGGCCGTCACGTGCTGCGCGGCGTCCATGGCGACCAGGAGACCTGGAAGCTGATCTCCTGCCTGCACGGGGCCTTCTACTTCGTGGTCGTCAATCATGATCCGACCCACGCGCAGTACCGGCAGTGGGTGTCCTTTACGCTCTCCGACCGCAATCGCCGGCAGGTCCTGGTGCCGCCCCGCTTCGGCAACGGCCATCTGGTGATGACCGACACGGCGATTTTCCACTATAAGCAAACCACCTACTACAATCCCGCGGGCCAGTTCACCGTGCGGTGGGACGATCCCGCGTTCAAGATCTGGTGGCCGGTGAAGAACCCGATTCTCTCGCAACGGGACGAATACGGGCACTTCGTGTGAGCCGACTTTCGCTCGCCTGACCGCTGCCGGGCCGGGCTACGTCATGGAAGCGAAGATGACCGACGGTGGGGAGCACGATAAGGCCTGTTCCCGATGCGGCGCGCCGATCGGCGCCGCGTCCGGTGCGGCGGCGCCGCGCTGTCCGGCCTGCGTCGGCTCGCCCGCCGCCGCCCCCGATCCCGTCACCGACGTCCGGGCGCCCGCTTCGCCGCCCCCGCCCCCGGCCCCCGCACTTGCGCCCGCCCCCCAGGCCGCGACCGTGCTCGATCCCACGCCCGGCACCGCCACGCTCCTCGATTCCACACCCCCCGACGCGACGGTGCGCGACCAGACCCCGCCCGCCTTCCCGGCGCTCCCCCTCCCGCCCGCCGCGCACACCGCCTCCGCCCGGGCCGAGGCGCCCGCCTGGGACCCGGCAGCCACCGAATTCGACAGCGAACGCCCCGCGCCGACGGCGCTCGGCGTGCCGGAGGCCGCGCCCACCGAGCGCTCGCCCGCGCCGCCGCCGCTTCCGCCGGAGCTGCAGGAGCGCGGCGCCGCCGGTCCGCCCCGCCGCCTCGGCAAGTACGAGCTGCTGCGCGAACTCGGCCGCGGCGGCATGGGCGTGGTCTACCTGGCCCGACACCCCGGCCTCAACAGCCACTTCGCGGTCAAGGTCATCCTCTCCGGCGACGACGCGTCGCGCGATGAGGTCCAGCGCTTCCATCGCGAGGCCCAGGCCTCCGCCCGGCTGCGGCACCCGGGCATCGTCGCGGTGCCTGACATCGGCGTCGAGGACGGCAAGACCTGGTTCGCGATGGAATACGTGGAAGGCCTGAACCTCGACCGCGTGCTCGCGGACCCGCTCAAGGCGGGCATCGCCCCCGTGCCGCTGCCGCCGTCGCGCCTCCTGGCGGTCGCGCCGCCGCCCGGCCCCGCCGCCGCCGCGCCGCACCGCGCACGCGCCTGGGGCCTCCACGCCGACGCGGCGATCGAGATGACGCGCCAGATCGCCGAGGCCATGCACGCCGCTCACCAGGCCGGCGTGGTCCACCGCGACCTCAAGCCGGCAAACGTCATCAGCGACGCCGCAGGGCGCCTCAAGGTCATGGATTTCGGCCTCGCCCGCCTGGTGGACGCCGGCGGGGCCGGGGCGACCCGCTCCGGCAGCGTCATGGGCACGCCTGCCTACATGAGCCCGGAGCAGGCCGCCGGCAACGTGCGCGAGGTGGACGCCCTCAGCGACGTCTATCAGATCGGGGCTATTCTGTATGAACTGCTCACCGGGCGTCCCCCGTTCGACGGCGCAACCACGATGGACGTCCTGCTCAGGGTCCTGCGCGACGAGCCGGCGCCGCCGCGGCGCGTCCATCCGGCGATTCCGCGCGACGCCGAGACCATCTGCCTGAAGGCCATGGCGCGCGCGCGCGGGAAGCGCTACGCGAGCGCGCTCGAGCTGGCGGAGGATTGCCGCCGCTTCCTCGCCGGCGAGGCGATCCTGGCCCGCCGCGTGCCGTGGTGGGAACGGGCCGGGCGCTGGGCCGGACGCCGCCGCGGCGCGGTCGGCCTCTCGGCCGCGCTCCTCCTCGCGTTGGCCGTCGCGGGCGGCGCCGCCTGGCGCGCGCGTACGCTGGAGGCCGAGGTTCTCGCGGGCCTGCGCTCGATCGCCGCCGCCAACCTGAGCGCCACGCTCCGTCTGCGCCGCGCCGGCGAGCGCATGGGCGAGGTCGCGCGGGAGTTCCTCCCGCCCCTCCAGGCGGCGGCCGGGCAGGCCGAGCAGCGGGCGCCGCGGCTCGCCGAGCCGCATTTCCATCTCGGCCGCATGTACCGCGCCCTCCTGCGCTTCGACGACGCGCGGCGCGAAATCGAGGCGGCGCTCGGGAAGGAACCTGAGCACGCACACGCGCGGTACGAGCGCGCCGTCCTGGCCGCGCGCGACTTGGAGCGCCGGGTAGTGGAGTTGCGCGAGGCGAGCGACCGCGAGGACGGACTCGCCCTGGCGGAGAGCGGACTGCTCGACCCGGGTGGACTCGCCCCGTTGCGCCTCGGCCGGCGTCCGGCCGACGCGACCCTGATCGGAGCGGACGAGCGCGCCCGGGCTCTACGCAAGGGCCTGCGCGAGGATCTCGCGCGCCTCGAGACCGGGGCCGCGACCGCGACCGCGCCGGCGGACAGCCGTGCATTCCCGGGGGTGGGCACGACCCTCCGCCCGGCCCATCGCCGGTGCGCCCGCGCGCTCTTCCTCCTCCACGGCGGCGCCGAGGAGGACCTGGAGGAGGTCGGGCGGCTCCTCACCGGGGCGCTCGACGAGGAGCCCGCCCTGGAGGAGGCGTACGAGGCGCTCGCCGCGCTGGCCCGCGGCGCGGGCAGGCTGGGGGCGGCGGTCCAGACCTACAGCCTCGCGCTGCGCGTCGACAAGGGCTACGTCCCATTCTGGACCGGGCGCGCCTGGGCCCGGCTGGAGCACGGTCGCGAGCTCGAGGAGGCCGGAAAGGACCCGCGCTCCGAGGTGGCCGGCGCGGTCGAGGACTACGGAGTTGCCCTGAACCTGGACCCGGCGCAGCCCGATGCCTGGCGGGGCCGCGGCAACGCGCACCTGCATGCCGGGACCTATCTCCTCGAGCGGGGCGAGGACGCCGAGGGCGCCTTCGCCGCGGCGGCCGCCGACTTCCGGCGCGCCACCGAGCTGGACCCCGGCGGCCCGGAGGGCTGGATCGGCGGGGCCATGGTCGCGGGCAACCGGGGAACGTGGCGCTGCCGCGCCGGCCGCGATCCGGCCGGGGATTTCGCGGCCGCCCTCGCCGCGCTCGGCCGGGCGCTCGAGGTGGCGCCGGACTCGCTGACGGCGCTCTGGTCCCGCGGGATGATCCACGTTGCGTGGGCCGGCTGGCAAGGGTCGCACGGGCAGGAGCCCGCGCGCATGCTGGAGGGCGCGGTGGCCGATTTGACGCGGGCCATCGAGCTGTCACCGCGCAGCCCGCGAGTCTGGCTCGATCGGGGCCTCGCGCGTGCACGCGCGGCGGAGCACGCGACCCGGAGCGGCGACGCGGCCACCGACCGATTCTCCGCGGCGGCGGCGGACCTGGACGCCGCGATCCGGCTGCTGCCGCGCTGCGCCGAAGCCCTGACCGCCCGGGGGCGGGTGCGGACCGACTGGGCGCGCGCGCAGATCGCGGGCGGCGGCGACCCGAAGGAGCTCCTGGGGGCAGCGGCGGCAGATTTCGACCTGGCGATCGAAATCCGCGCCGACTGGGCGCCGCCCTGGCTCGGACGCGGCGTCCTGCATCTGGATCGCGGCACCTGGCTCGGCAAGCACGGCGGCGATCCCCGGCCCGATTTCGCCGCCGCGGTCGCCGACCTGGACGCGGCCATACGGTTGAATCCCGAGGTGAACGACGGCTGGTGCAATCGCGGGGCGGTGCGTTCCAACTGGGGGAGCTGGCTGGAAGACCAGCGCCAGGACCCGGCACCCCAGTATCGCGACGCAGAGGCCGACCTCGGACGCGCGATCGACCTCAGCCCCGGCACCGCCCGTCCGCGCTTCCTCCGCGGCGTGGTGCGCCTCAACTGGGCCGTCGCACGGATGCGCCGGTCCGCCGATCCGGCGACGCTCTTCGCGGGCGCCGTCGCGGACTTCGCCGCCGCGCTCGAGGTCGATCCCCGCGCCCCGGACGCCTGGGCGACGCGTGCCACCGTCTTTGTAAACTGGGCGGCGTACGAGAGCGACTCCGGGAGAGACCCGGCGGAACTCTCGATGCGGGCGATCGCGGACCTCGACCGCGCTCTCGCGCTCGATCCCGCGCACACGCAGGCCTGGCTCACGCGCGGCCTGGTGCGGGCGAACGAAGCGGGCCGGCGCGAGAGTCAAGGCGAGGACCCGAGCGCGGCGCTGGCCGAGGCGATCGCCGCCTTCGACCGGGCGCTCGCCCAGGAGCCGGGCTGGGCCGACCTGTGGCGCCGGCGCGGCCGGGCGCAGCTCGGCTGGGCGCGCTGGGAGCGCACGAGCGGACGCGACCCCTCGCCGTGGGTGGCGGCGGCGCTGGCGGATTGCGATCGCGCGCTCGCGCTCGCCCCCAGGCTGGTGGATGCGTGGCAGACGCGCGCCGCGGCGTACCTGCTGCGCGCCGGCTGGGAGGTGGAGCGCGGTCTGGATTCCGCCGCCGCCGAGACGCATGCGCTGGAGGACTTCAAGCGCGCGGCCGAGCTCGCGCCCGCGGCCGCGGAGACGTGGCGGCGGTACGGTGCGGCGCTGTCGCAGGTCGGCGACGCCCGGCGGCGCGCGGGCCGGCCGGCCGAGGACCGGTATCGGGCGGCCGTGGACGCCCACGCCGAGGCGATCCGCCGGGACCCGCGCGACCTCGACGCGCGCCTCGATCGGGCCTATGCCCTGGCGGCGCTGCTGCGCTACGAGGAGGCGCTCGCAGAGCTCGCGGCGGCCGAGCGGCTGGCCCCGACGGAGGCCTTCGTCTTCTCGAACCGCGCGCTCGTTCTCGCGCGCCTGGGCCGGCACGCGGAGGCGATCGTCGCGGCGGAGCGCGCGCTCGCGCTGAACGCGACCACCCCCTACTACGCCTACGCCGCGCGCGGGCTCGCGCTTCTGCGCAGCGGCCGCGGCGGAGACGCTCTACGGGATTTCCTTCAGTTCGAGAAGCTCGCGCCCCCGAGCGATCCCCTGCGCCGCGAAGTGGCGGACTGGGCGCGCGAGGCGTCGGCCAGGTAGCTGCCGACGTCGCGAGCCGCCGCCGGGTCCGCCCGGCCGGTTCAAGGAGTCTTCTCGGTGTGTTCCGTGGATTCGGTGGTAGTCCATCCCTCCTCCCCCCTTCCCTGCGCCTCCCGGTTTCCAGGCGACAGCCTCCGCAGATTCGCGGGAATGCCCGACTACCAGCGACCGCGCTTGACCTGCCGGCGGTCTCCGGGTAGCATGCCACCGGCTACCCGAAGCGTTATATTCGATTATATAAGGATCGTATCAGTGCCCGTCAATCCCTTCGACCCCCAGCGACCCTCGCCGCCGGAGTCCTTCGCCGGACGCGAGCGCATCATCCGGCGCACGCGCGAGTTCATCACCGCCGCCGGGTCCGCCCGGCGCGGCGGGGCCCTGCTCCTGCACGGCCACCGCGGCAGCGGAAAGACCTCGGCGCTGCGGAAAATCCAGGCCCTCGTGCGCGCGGAAACCGACGCCGCCATCCTGGTGGAACTCCCGCTGCGAACCCGCAGCTCGGAGAGCGTCCTGCTGCGCGACGCCGTGGAGGAGATCCACCGCTGTTGCGCCGAACCCGGGCGTGGTGGATCGCGCCGGCGCGCGGCCTTGAAGAAGATCAGCGAGGTGAACCTCGGCGTGGCGGGCGTTGGTGTCCGCTTGACCGGGCCCCGCTCCGGCGATGCGGTCAACCCGCTCACGCTCTGGCGCTCCTGCCTCAGCGCGATCGCCGATCGCCCAATCCTGTGTCTCTGCATCGACGATTCCGAACTGCTGGACAAGACCGGACTGGGGACCTTGAAGACGATCGCCGAGGCGCCGGGCGGCATCCCGATCCTGCTTGCCGTAGCCGGCGGCCCGGAGTTGATGAAGCGCCTCAGCGAGTCGGACTCGTCTCCCGTCGCGCGCGTGTTTTCCGGCGCGGTGTTCGACCTCGAGGAATTCACCGTCGAGGAAACCGCAGAGGCGCTCGCCGCCCCGCTCCGGGCCGCGGGCGTTCCCGGCGCCTGGTCCCCGGCCGCGGCGCAGCGGATTTGGGAGCTGTCCCACGGCTATCCCTACCTGGTGAAATGCCTCGCCTACGCCGCCTACCGCGAGGGCGTCGAACTGCAATCGGCAGACGTGGAAGCCGCGGTGTCGGAGGCTCTGGCCGTCGCGAGTTCCTGGCTCGATCGCGAGGTGCCGCATGCGTCGGACGCCGATCTCGTGGCTTTCGGACGCATCGCTCGAACCGGCAAGACGGCACTGCGCAGCGTGGAGATTCTCCGCCTCGGCATTCAAAGTCCGTACATCGCGCGCCTCGTTCGCCTGGGCGTGCTGAAGCGAACCGCCCGCGGTCACTACGACCTGCGCAAGGCCCCGGTGATCGCCTACTACCACCTCCTGCGGCGGAAGCTCTTCCCGGAGGCCTAGCCCGCCTCTACGGGAATCAACCGGGTTGGCGTAGGGGCGGACTCCGGGGGTGCATGTCCGTATCTGCGGGACTGGAACGAAACCACAGATGCACAGAGACGCAGAGACGACGAAGGGAACGAGGAGCAGTCCGTTCCGCAGCTTCGTCACCGAATCTCGCCACCCGCCCTGGCGCGGAACGGCCTGCTCCTCGTTCCCGTCGTCTCTGTGTCTCTGTGCCTCTGTGGTTCAGTCGTAGCTCCGCAATACCGGACATGCACCCCGCGCGCATGACTTCCCCTCACCCCCGGCTTTCCTCGTAGTCCTGTTCCTGGTTGTAGACGACGATCTGGCTGCCGCTGGTCTCGAAGCGAAACGGCACGAAGAGCAGATTGTGGAGCGCCGCGCGAATGCGCGGCTGCGCCTCCGGCGGGGCGAAGAGCAGCACGAACCCGCCCGTCCCGGCCCCGATCAGCTTGCCGCCGATCGCCCCCGCCGCGTGCGCGGTCTCGAAGAGCGCGTCGATCTGCGGATTCGTCACCCGCTCGCTCAGCCCCCGCTTGAGCCGCCACCCCTCCCGCATCAGCGCGCCGAAGTCCCGGATGTCCCGGCGGCTGGTCAGGATCGCCACCGCCTCGTCCACCATCTGCCGCATCTGCGTCAGCGCCGCCCCCCGCTGTGGAATGTTTTCCACCACCGTCTGCGCGACCTCCGCCGCGATCCGGTGCGTGCCGGTGAAAGCCAGCATCAGGTGGTCGTTCAGCTCCTGAGATCGCTCATGCGACAGGATCAGCGGCGAGACCGCGATATCGCCCGAGGGGTTGAAGCGGACGAAATTGAACCCGCCGTGACAGGAGGTCACCTGATCCTGCGAACCGACGCATTCCTTGATGATGTCCTGCTCCAGATGGATGCCGTCGTACATCAGGCGCTCGCGCGTCACCATCACCCCCTTGAGCGCGTAGAGCGCATGCAGCAGGCAGATGGTGAAGGCGGAGCTGGAGCCCATGCCGCTGCGCGCCGGAAGGTCGCCCTGGTGATGGACCTCGACGCCCTTCGTGATGCCGAGGAAGCGCAACCCCTCGCGCACCACCGGATGCTGGATCTCCTCGATTTCGTGGCAGAGCTCGATCTTCGACCACACGACGCGGATGCGATGCTCGAAGAACGGCGGCAGGTGGCGGCAGGAGATGTGGCAGTACTTGTCGATGCTGGTGGCGAGCACCGCGCCGCCGTGCTCGCGGTACCAGGCGGGGTAGTCGGTGCCGCCGCCGAAGAAGGACAGGCGATAGGGCGTTCTACTTACGATCATCTGGCGGTGCCTCCGTGAGTCGGGCGGGTGGCCGGCGGGCGAAGAAGGCCTCGGCGCGGGCGAGACGTTCGGGCGTGCCGATATCCCAGAAGGGTTCGTCGGTCAGGAAGGCCCAGGCCGCTCCTTCGCGGCAGAGCGCGGGCAAGAGGTCGCGCTCGAGCGCGGAGGGCGCGTCGGGGGCAAGCCGCTCCAGGGCCGCGCGGGCGAGGACGTAGACGCCCGCATTCGCGAGCGCGGACGGCCGGGCGGGGTCCTTCTCCCGGAAGGCCAGGATGCGCCCGTCCGCGGCCAGCTCCAGGCTGCCGACCTCGGCGCTCGGCTCGATGCGCGCAGCGACCACGGTCGCCAGCGCGCCGCTACGCGCGTGCGCGGCCCAGAGCGCGCCGCACGCGACGGCGCAGAAGCTGTCCCCGTTCAGGACCAGGAAGGGGCCGGCCCCGACGCGCGCCAGGGCGAGGCGCAGCGCGCCGCCGGTCCCGAGCGGCGCCGGTTCGCGCGAGACTTCGACGCGCAGGCCGCCGGCGCGGTCGCGCGCCTGCGCGAATTCCTCGATCTGCTCGCTACGGTAGCCACTGCAGAGCAGGACGCGCGTCACGCCGCCCGCGGCGCACTGCTCGAGCAGGTGGTCCAGGAAGGGCCGGCCGGCGACCGTCGCGAGCGGTTTCGGCCGGTCCGCGACCGCCGCGCGCAGGCGCCGGCCTTCGCCGCCGCAGAGGATCAGCGCCTCCCGCGGGGGCCCGGCGTCGCCGGCGCGGGGCGCGGGCCGGGGCGCCGAGCCCGCCAGGAGGCCGCGAATGACGGCGGCCGCCTCGACCAGGTCGGCGACGCAGGCATCGGGTCGCGCCGCGGGCTCGAGCGCGGCCTCGGTCGCGGCCCCGTAGCCGGTGCGCACCAGGAGCGTCACCGCTCCGACCGCGCGTCCGAGCTCCACGTCGCAGGGCTTGTCGCCGACCACGAAGGCCGCACGCGGCGCGAAGCCGAGCTCCCGGCCGGCCTGCTCCACCAGGAGCGGCTTGGGCTTGCGGCAGGCGCAGCCCGCTTCCGGCAGGTGGGGGCAAAAAAAAATGCCGTCAAGCTGCACGCCGGCGGCGGCGAGCAGTTCGGCGAGGCGCGCGTGGATGGCGGCGAGCGCGGCGCGGTCGAAGAACCCGCGACCGAGGCCGGACTGATTGGTGACCACGATCAAGCCGAGGCCGAGCGCGCGCAGTTCGCGCAGGCCGCGGGCGGCGCCGGGGAGCAGTTCCACCTGGTCCGGAGCGGAAAGGTAATTCCGTTCGACGATCAAGGTGCCGTCGCGATCCAGAATGACGAAGCGCCGCTCGGCCATGCCACGGGTCTCCGCGGGGTGTGGGCGCCGACAGGTCAGGACCGGCGCGCGCGCGGCGCGCAGTCTACCACAGGGGGCGCGGGGGATCCCACCAATTGCGCGGCGGGCGCGGGCGCAGCGACCGGCCGGGCGGCTCGCGCGTGGTTCCGCCTTGAGAGGCGGTCGCAAAGACCTCCGGCCGGGCCACCCCGGGGCGGACACAGGGGTCCGCCCCTACCCCAAGCCGGGGAAGGGCGTAGGGGCGGACCCCCGTGTCCGCCCCGAGGTGGCCCGGCCAGTGCCTTTTGCGGCAGCCTCTGAAGGCGGAACTACGAACGCACGTGGGCTCCGGGCCATGCTCCAGGTCCGCGGCGGGGCGCTCGCCCGAACGCGAGTCGCGTCGTAGGGTCAGGTAATCGCCCTTAGGGACCGGGCGGTGGCCCCGCGCCCGCATCCTCCTCCGCTTCCTCGGCGTCCGCGCCCTCGCCCGCGCGGTGGCGCACGTCGGCCATCACCAGAC
>JACRIP010000010.1 GCA_016220045.1 Planctomycetota bacterium | reverse complement strand
GCGACGCCGGCGCTCCGGCTCGCGGTGGCGGCGGGGCGGTTCGCGCGCGACGGCGACCGGCTGTACGCGGCGATCGAGGCGGGGGTACTCTTGCTCGTACTCGCGGCGATCGTCGCCCAGCGCGCCGGCGGCTAGGCGGGCGCGATCCGGTAGACGCAGCGGCGGCTGCCGGCCAGCAGATGCTCGGTGCGCTCGACCGTGACGTTACTCCCCAGGACGGTGCGGAACAGCTCCAACTCGCCGGAGCAGAGCCCGGCGCAGACGCGCGCCGCGGCGCACACCGGACAGTGGTTCTCCACCAGCAGGCAGACGCCGTCGGCGCCGCGAGTGGCCTCCGCCAGGTACCCCTCGTCGCGGCGGATAGCCGCCAGCGCGGCGACGCGCCGCTCGAGCGGAGTACCCGGGCCGGGCAGGCGTTCCCCGTAGTCGAGCGCCTGCGCGCGCACCCGCTCGGCCACGAGCCGAGCCACGCCGGCTTCCCCGAAGGCCGCGCGCGCGGCGGCCAGCATGCCGAGCGCCAGCTCCGCGTGCCCGTCCGGAAAGCGCCGGTCCGCGGCCGCGGCCGCCGACCACCAGCGCGCCGGCCGCCCCACCTTCCGCCGGCGATCCTCGAAGCTCACCAGCCCCGCCTCGGCCAGGAGCGCAAGCTGCTGCCGCACCGCCATCGGCGTCACCCCGAGGGGCGTCGCCAGCTTCGCCGCCGTCTGCGCCCCCTTCGTCTTGAGCAGGTACAATACCCGATCACCGGCCCGTTTCTCCGTCGTCCGCTTGCCGCCCATCGACGCACCTCCTCAGGGGGATCTGCGGTGGTGGGACAGGCCCTGCCCGCCGCCAGAGCGCGGCCGGGGCGGCTCTTCGATTGGGTGATCGGGCGATTGAGTGATTCCGGCCGGGGCACGAGATTCTCTCGGCCTTTCAATCACCCAATCACCCAATCACCCAATCACCCAATCACCCAATCACCCAATCACCCAATCACCCAATCACCCAATCACCCAATCACCCAATCGATCCTCCCCCATCCCCTACCACCCCATTCTACGCCTCGCCCGCCGAATTTGTCAAGTTTCTCCTTGACATATTAAAGATAGGTGATACTATACTTATAGAACCGAGGATTAAGCAACCGCTTTTTCGCATCGGAGAGTAGAATGCAAAGCACGAACGGGAACCTCGGGCCCGCGAGCCGGGCCGTGACCGAACGCCTGGAACACGTCAATCTCGGCGTCGCCGACGTGGACCGGAGCGTGGACTTCTATCGCCGCGCCCTCGGCTTCGAGGTGCGGCACGCCGGCGGCGGCGCGCACGGGCGCTTCGCCCACGTCGGCACCGACCGCTTCTACGTCGCCCTGACGGAGCAGCCCGGGATCGCCCCCGCCCGGCGCGGCGACCACGCCGCGGTCTTCCACTTCGGGTTCACCACCCCCGACCTGGAAGCCTTCCGCGCGCGCCTGGCGCGCGAGGGGATCGCGCCCGCCGAGGAGGCGCACCGCGCCGAAGGCAACGCCATCTACCTGGAAGACCCGGACGGCCACGAGATCGAAGTCGTCGGGTACGCGCACAGCTACGTTTACGCCTAGCACTTTCAAGGAGGCCGCATGGACGTACAACTCGTCTACTGCGCGGTGTGACACTACGAACCTCAGGCCGTGAGCCTGACCCGCGCGCTCTTGACCCACTACGGACGCAGCGTGAAGAAAATGGTCCTCGTCCCGTCCGACGGCGGCAAGTTCGAAGTCACCGTCAACGGCAAGCCGGCCTTCTCGAAGCTCGCCGAGGGCCGGTTTCCCACCGACGACGAGGTCGTGAAGGCGATTGACAAGGTCATGCGCTAGTGCATATCCCCGATGGCTGGCTCGGGCCGGGAACGTGCGCCGCGATGGGCGGCGTCATGCTCCCGGTCTGGGCCGGGGCGAGCGCCGCGGTCCGGCGCCGCCTCCATGCCCGGCAAACGCCCTACATCGCCCTCGCCGCCGCCTGCTGCTTCGTCATCATGATGTTCAACTTCCCGATTCCCGGCGGCACCTCCGGCCACGTCACGGGGGCCGTTCTGGCCGCGCTCGTCGTGGGGCCGTGGGCCGCCTGCCTCGCCCTGACGGTCGCCGTGGTGCTGCAGGCGCTGCTCGCCGGCGACGGCGGCGTGCTCGCCCTCCCCGCCAACTGCTTCACCATGGCCGCGGTGGCCCCCTTCACCGGCTGGCTCGTCTACCGCCTGCTGGCGGGCGCCGCTCCGGCCGCCGCCCCGCGCCGCGCCGCCGCCGCCGCCGCCGCGGGGTACGTCGGCCTCAATCTCTCCGCCCTCGCCGCCGCCGTCCTGCTCGGCGTCCAGCCCGCCGTCGCCCACGCCGCCGACGGCGCCCCCCGGTATTGCCCCTACCCGCTCCAGGTCACGGTGTCGGCCATGCTGGCCGGTCACCTGTACTTCGGCGTCGCGGAGGCCGGGCTCACCGGGCTGGTCGTGGCCTGGCTCGGCCGCCATGCGCCCTAGGCCCTCGCGACCCCCGCGGGCGGCGCCGGGCTCCTCGTGCGCCCGGCCGCCCCCTGGCTCGCCCTGGCGGCCCTCGCCCTCGCCACCCCCATCGGCCTCTTCGCGCCCGACTGGGCCGGCGCCGCCGCTCCCTTCGGCGAATGGGACTCCCGCCGGATCACCGACCCCAACGTCGCCGGCGACCACGCGCTGCCGAGCGCACCTGAGGGCATGCGCCGCACCGAGGGCACCTGGTCCGGGCCGCTCCCCGGCTACGGACTCCCCGGCGGCCCGGACGCGGAACCCGGCGCCTTCCGCCGCAGCGCCGGCTACATTCTGAGCGCGCTCGCCGGCATCGCCGCCGCCGCCGCCGCGATCTACCTGCTGGGCCGCCGCTGGCTGGCGGCGCCCGCCCGGGGCCCGACCGATGCCAGGTGAGCCGCCGGCCGCCGCCTCCCCGCCGGCCACCTCGACGAGTCCGCCGAGCGCGCCGGACTCCCCGCCGCGGCGCCGGCCCGCCCGCGATTTCCTCGGACGCACGCTGGAGGAGATCCGGGACTTCCTGGAGCAGGCGGTCTTCGCCGAGGGGATCGCCGCGCATCCCGGCCTGTTGCAGGGCTTCGACGCCCGCGCCAAACTGGTCTTCGGCCTCGGCCTGGCCACCGCGCTCGCCCTGGCCACCCACCCGGCCGTCCCTGCCGCCGCCCTCCTCGCCGCCCTCCCGGTCGCCGCCGCGAGCGCGCTGCCGCTGGGGCTCTTCTGGGCCCGACTCTGGCCGGTCACGCTCGGCTTCACCGCCGTCATGGCCCTCCCGGCCGCCTTCAACGTCTTCCGTCCCGGCCCGGAACTCGTGCGCCTGTGGAGTTGCGCGGATGGATCGGGCATTTCCCTGACCCGCCCGGGAGTGCTCGCCGCGCTCGGCCTGGCGTTGCGCGTGTGCGCGATCGCCTCGTGGACGAGCGCGCTCGCCCTGACGACGCGGCGCGACCGCGCGCTCGACGCGCTGCGGGCGCTCGGCGTGCCGGCCGCCTTCCGCCTCGTCGGCCTGCTCGCCTACCGCTACCTGGTCCTGCTCTGCGACCTCGCTCGGGCGGAACACCTGGCGCGGACCAGCCGCACCGTCCGGCGCCGCGACGCCGACGACCGCGGCTGGCTGGCCGGCCGCGCGGGCGCCCTCCTCCTGCGCGCCAACGCCGCCGGCGAGGCCGTCCACCACGCCATGACCGCGCGCGGCGCGGGGATGGACGTCCGCACGCCCGCCCCGCCCCCCTGGCGCGCGCGCGATGCCGCCCTCGCCTGCGCCGGCGTGGCCGCCGCCGTCGCCGTCGCCGCCTGCGGAGGACTCCGGCCATGACCGCCCCCGCCGCCGCGGCGACGCCGCCGGTCTTCCGCCTGGAGGAGGTCGCCTATACCTACCCCGGCGAGGTGAACGCCCTGTCAGGTCTCTCCTTGGCCATCGAGGAGGGCGACCGCGTCGCGCTCCTCGGCGCGACCGGCTCCGGCAAGTCCACCCTCCTCCTGCTCCTCGACGGCCTGATCTTCCCGGCGGCGGGCAAGGTCTTCACCCGAGGCGAGCCCCTCACCGAGGCGCGACTCCAGGAGGAGGACGACTTCCGCCTGCGCTTCCGCGCGGAATGCGGGCTGGTCTTCCAGAACGCGGACCACCAGCTCTTCAATTCCACGGTCGAGGAGGAGCTGGCCTTCGGGCCGCTTCAGCTCGGCTGGGCCGAGACGCGCGTGCGCGCGGCGGTGGCGACGGCCCTCGCGGACTTTCGGCTGGAGCGGTTGCGGCAGCGACCGCCCTTCCGCCTGTCCGGCGGCGAAAAGCGCCGCGTCGCGCTCGCCTCCGTCCTGATCGCCGAGCCGCGCGTGCTCCTGCTCGACGAACCTTCGGGCGGGCTGGACCCACGGTCGATCGAGGAGACCCTCACCGCCCTCGGCGCCACGGATGCGACCCCGGCGGCGGCGCGCCGGACCCTGGTCTTCGCCACCCACGATCTGCACATGGCCGCGGCCCTCGCCCGCCGCGTGGTGCTCCTGAGCGAGGACGGGCGCGTCGCGGCCGACGGGCCGGCGGAGCGGCTCCTGGCGGACGAATCCCTGCTCGCGACGCACAACCTGCTCCACCGCCATGCCCACCAGCACGCGGAGCGCTGGCACGCGCACCCGCACCGCCACGGCGCGGAGCCCGGTCAGGGAGCGGCGGACGGCCGGGCGTGCTGAGGCGCGCCGGGGTCGGCGCCGGGCCCCGCCGCCACGGCGGAGGCCGCGCCGCGGCGGCCGACGAACCAGCGTACCGCGGCATGCACGGCTTCGAGATCATGCCCCGGACCCAGCGCCAGCGTGAGGCGCCGGTCGGCAATTTCGTGGCGGAGACGATACTGCCCGCGTGTCAGAAAACGCAGCAGCGGCGGCGCAAAGTGCTCCGCCACGGGGAACGGCCCGAAGGGGGGCGAGGTCACGCGCAGCCGCAGTTCCAGAGGTGCGCCGCCGGGTTCGACCCCTTCGATAATGCTCCACGGCACGAAGTAGCGCGCCCGCGGACGGCGCACGATCAGTCCGGAATTGCCGAAGATCAGGCGGGCGGAGGGACGGCGGCGCGCGGCGCCGCGCAGGGCCACGCCGACCGCGGCAGCCAGGAGTGCGGCGCCGGCGGGCACGACGCGTCCGGCGGCGGCCAGCACCACGCCGATCAGCACCAACCCCGTCAGGGCCGCGGCGCCCCAGGAGTTTCTCCCCACCGGCGGCGCGGGCAGGAGCTCCAGGGTGCCGCGCGCCGCGTCCGCCAGTACCGCCTGGGCCGGCAGCGCCTTCCCGAAGACCGCCGCCAGGTCGAACGGGTCGCGCGCCGCCGCCGCGCCGGTTGGGGGTTCCATAGTCCAGCCTCCTTCAGCTTCTTCATGGTATTCATCGTATTTTATCGGGTCCCCCTTGACAAGCTCGCTTGCACGTGTATAATATAGGTTAGTTGATTCAGTTGAACCGGTTCTGAGCCCGGGGAAGGAGGAGATCGGGGAATGGACACACACACGATTCACCTGCGCAGCGTATTGCGGTCGGAGGTGAAGGGGACCACGGGAGATCTGGTGTCGCGGCAGGTGGGGGCGCAGTTGCGGACGAAGCTGGAGGAGGTGATCGCGGCGCGCGCGGACCCGTGCGTCGTCAACCTGGACTTCCTCGGGGTCGGGGTGGTGGATTTCGGGTGCGCGGACGAAGTGGTGGTGCGGATGCTGTCGCGCCTGGCGGGGGGCGAGTACGGGGACAAGTATTTCCTGCTGACCGCGCTGTCGGCGGCGCAGAAGGAGAACATTCACGTCGCGCTGGAGCAGCGCAAGCTGTGCGTCTGGGGGGCGTCGCTGCCCGAGAAGCTGCCGGCCGCCCTGAGCTCGACGATGCGGCGCGGCAAGCTGGTGCGCGGCAAGTGGGAAATCCTGGGCATGCTGCATCCCTACCTGGCGGAAACCCTGACGGTGATCCTGGACCGCGGGCGGGTGACCGCGAAGGAGCTCGCCGAAACCCTGAAGCTGGAGCTGAATACGGCGAGCACCCGATTGATCAACCTGCACAAGTGCCGGGTGGTGATGCGCGGCGACGAGGTGCTGAAGGACGGGGGGCGGCAGTTCGTCTACGAATCGATCGAACGCATGATTGAAGGGGAAGGGAAGGAAGGCGTGTAGGGGCTCCCAGACCTGGCGGAAACTACCTGAAGAGGAGAGGACCATGGCGAGCCTGAACCGGGTATTCCTGATCGGCAACCTGACGCGCGACCCGGAGTTGCGCTACTTGCCGAGCGGCAGCGCGGTGTGCGAATTCGGCCTGGCGGTCAATCGCACCTGGTTCGATCAGAAGAGCGGCGAGAAGAAGGAGGATGTCGCCTTCATCGACATCGTGGTGTGGGCGAAGCAGGGCGAGATGTGCGCGGAATACCTCAAGAAGGGGCGCTCGACGTTCATCGAGGGGCGACTGCAGTTCGAGCAGTGGCAGAGCCAGGATGGGCAGAAGCGCAGCAAGCTGCGCGTCGTCGGTGAGCGGGTACAGTGCCTGGATTCGAAGGGCAGCGGTGGCGGCGGCGGTGCCGGTGGCGGCGGCGGCGGCGGCCGTGGCGGCGGTCCGGGCGCCGGCGGTCCGG
>JACRIP010000009.1 GCA_016220045.1 Planctomycetota bacterium | reverse complement strand
GTCGCCATGCCGGCCGGCCAGGCCAGGGAAATCGGGGAGAAAGGCGGGATGGTTCGGCGTCCGCCCCCGCACCCCGACGGGAGCATTGTAGCGACGCGGGAGGGCTTGACAAGAGACTCCGTGCGGGCTGCTCCAGTCGGGCCGGCGCGCGGCGGCTCGCCCGGGTCTCAGGAGAACGCCCGATGACGTGCATCAGGACACGGGCCCGCGTCGCGCGTCCGGTCTTGCGATCCGGGCATGGGAGCATGTCAGCTTCTGCGGGGCCAGAACGAAGCCACGGAGACCTAGGTCGAGCGTTGCCCGAAACCCAAGCGCAGGTCTGGCGTGCTTCGATTGGGCGATTTGGCGATTGCGTGATTGGGCGATTACGGAGCCGACGCGGTAGCGTTGTCCCGCCGTGGGGACCGCCGAAAGGCCTGTCGGGAAAACGAGCTTTGCCACTGCGGGGTTCAGTCGTCGTTGCGCAATACCGGACATGCACCCTCCGGGCATTGACCGCAGGTGCGAATTCGCGGTAACATGCTGGCGTGGGCGCGTGGCGCGGGGACATGGCGCGGGCGGGGAGGGGGGCTGGTTGCTGGATCAGGTAGCGACCGTATCGAGTGGCGCGCGCTGTGAGCTGCTGGAGCGAGGGTACGATGACCGAAGACGAACCGTTGCAGCCCTCCCTGGGGCACGACGTCGTCTCGGCGGTCGAGATCGATCCACGTGCAAGCGACGAAACCCTCCTCAAACGTGCGCTCGATCAGGGGCGCGGAAGAGGTCCCTGCGTGAAAGCGGAGGCTTCTGCTCTATGCGCAGCGGCTTCACGTACAGCTCCGTCCGGCCGAGATTGCGCGCCGCTACGGCCGAACGCGTCGGGCGGTCACCCTGTCCGCGCGCGATCTCGGGGCCGAAGCGGCTCGGGACCGTCGATTGGCCGGGGGGATGGCAGTCGTCGCAAGGGCGCTGGAAGAAACACTCAAGAGACGGTCCCAACTTTGATTGGAAGGTGCATTATGCAGCCTGGCAGATGGACGCACATCGTGGTGCCCACCAGAGGCGCCCTCGCTCTAAGCTCGTGGATGCTCTTCGTCGCTTCGTTGTCCTTCTTCATCCTTGCGGGCCAATCGTTCGTCAAGGAACGGAGTAGCGGTGGTTTGGTCTTGCTAGTATCTGTGCTGTGCTTGGCAATCTCCATGAGGATTGACCTGCGGCTCTGGGCGGAGGATTTCACCTCCCGGCTTGAAGCACTCATCGAACAGGCAGTCGTGGATCGCACAACGACGCCAGGGAGCGGGCCGTGTCGATAGGCACAGTGGCTGGCGATGCCACCAGGCTTCCGCATCGATCTGAGCAACCTCGAAGACGTCTGGTTCGATGCCAGGATCGCAGCGGAGAAACCGAAGGAAGTCAGACCATAATGCGCAATCCCTTTCCTTGGCGATGAGAATGACCGCGCTTGCAGTCGTGACAGATCCGAAGCACCTGCCCAAGATCGTCCACCTGATCCACGATTGCTGGTTCGGCGTGGAAGACATCCGATTTGACTCTGACCGGCAGGTGATGGCCATTCCCTTCTCGCGAGGGAGCAGGCGGCTTGGCGACTCTGGCTATGGTCGAAGTCGGACCTTGCCCCCGCCCGATTGCGTTCTGAAGGTACACCACGTTGTGGGGCATTCTGTGATCGATCATGAGCTTGTCGGATTCTACGATTTCACCGAATTGACCTACAACTCCGGCGATCGCCGCATTGATGTCCGCACGGGCATTCCGATCGCGATTCACGCCGTAGTCGACTCCTTTGAAGTTTCGGTGGAGCAGCTTGGTCAGGACGACCAAGTGTAGCGGCCCAGAAGGCACCGAACACCCTGGGCGAGGGGCTATGGGGGTCGCGGGGGCGTCGGACGGTGGTGGCGGGGGATGCGCCGGGAGCGGGCGCGGGTGGGGCGGCGGTGCATGCGGCAGTGGGGGCGGGTGTCGCGGCGTGCGTGGGGGTGGGTGTGGGCGCGAGTGCACAGGGTCGCGCGGACCTGCCCTCTCCCCAGCCCTCCCCCGCTGCGGCGGGGGAGGGGGACCGTGCGGGTGCGTAAAAGGGTTTGCAGGGGAGACGCTGTGCTCGGGACCGGGTCGTCACTTTTCACCTTCTGGACAGGCGACAGGCAGACCTGAAAAGTGGAGACCCGATCCGCGACCGCGCACCCCGAACGCGGACCGTATCCTTAGCTTTGGACTCCGGACAGGGACGGTGGGAGGTTGCGGTATCGGCAGAGCAGGATCACGCCCGGCCTCGGCGGCGGCTGCGGGGCGCAGGGCGTGTTCGCCAGCCTCCCGCGTCGCCTGCCAAGCACATGCGCCGCGGACACGGCCAGCGCAGCCGGCCCTTGCGGTGAAGCGCAGGGGCCTCCCTGGGTGTTTAGGTTGCCCCTGCGTTTCGCTCCCTCCCTCCGGTCGCCAGACCGTCCCCCCCCGCCGTCCCCCTCCCGTCCGCTCCGTGCCCGCCCCAGGGCGTGGCCGTCGGACCCGCGGCGGCCGCCGCCTCAGCGTCGGCCCGGTCGCCCCGCCGCCGGCCGCTGGGCAGGCGCCTCCCGCCGCCGCCGGCACCTACCGCGTCGCGGGGTTCGTGAGCGTATGGGTCGCGAGCGTCTCGATGGCCTGCTCGACCGTCTCGTGATTTGGGAACAGGGCGCAGATCCGCAGCCACTCGAAGTCGGCGCGATCCCGATCCCCGAGCAGGACCAGCGCGATTCCGCCGCCGTGCTCCCATAGATCCCGCGCAACCAGGATCCAATAGTCGAGCGCCGTCTCCACCACTTCCTCGACGGCTCGGAGGTCGAAGATCAATCGGTGGTATCCCTGATCCCGGACCCGGTTCAGTTGCTCCTGGAACTTCCCCACCGTGTTGGGCGAGAGGCAGCCGGCGAGAACCATCAGGGCTCCGCCCGCCAATTCGGCAAGCGGTCGCATCGCGCAGTGGATTTCTCCGTCGCGGCGAAAGGGTCGGAAAACGCACTGGAGGCCGTCAGCAGGCGGGAGCGAAGCCAGTCCGATGGGGCGAGCCGGCAATTCCCCGCCGGCGATCAGCCACTGCAGGAACGCTCGCGCCAGGTCGACGGTGTCGAACCTCCGCAACCGCGGGTTCTCGGGCATTGACTGGAGACTCCGGGCCAGGGCGGGCGCCGGGCCGGCCAGAGCCAGGCATCCCCCCTCAGCGGCAAGGTAGTCCGACAGGTTGAGCAGCAGGCCAAGCCCGGCGGTGTCGCAGCCCGTGACCCCGCTTAGCTCCAAGATGAAGCGCCGCACGCCGGTGCCGCGGAGCACCTCGATGGCGTCCCGCACCGGCGCTCGGGCGGCGTCAGCGAGCGAGCCGCGCACCGCGAGGGTGGCCAGCTCGGGCCACGCGCGCTCGGGCTCGAGTCGAACCTGGATGGCGACTCCTGGCGCGGGACCCTCATTCGCCGCGTCTCCACCCGCCGGCGCGGGCGCGCCGGCCGCGGGCGCGTGGAACTCGACGCCCACCAGCCGCGCCGCCACCGCCGCATCCAGCACCACGATCTCGGTCCGCTCCGGCTTCACCGGCGTCTCGCTCCAGGCCCGACGAATCGCCGCCAGCGCGACCTCCGGACGCAGCCCGCCGGTGCCCGCCCCCAGCAGCGGCAGCGCCAGCGTCCGCGCGCCCACCTCCGCCGCCACGCGAAACGCATTCGCGGCCCCCAGCGCCACCGACCGCTCCGAGGCCAGCCAGTACGCGTGCAGGACCGCCACGTGGATCACCCAGCGCGCGGGCAAGCGCCCCGCACCGGTCGCGACCGCGCCCCCCAGCGGCAGCAGCCCCACGCGGCTCACCGCCGCCAGGATCTCCCGTCCGCCCCGGCGCCGGATCGCCCCCGCCACGCCCCGCGGCAGCAGCAGCCAGTAGGGGATGAAATTCCGGTTCCACGCGTTCACGATCGCGTCGACGCGCCGCTCCGTCAGGTCGCCCGCGACAATCGCGAATTCCGGCATCACGCCTGCACTCCCGCCACCGCCTCGGGCTCCGGGTCGACCGGGGATTCCAGCGCCTTCCTCCCTCGCACCCGGCTCCGGTCCGGCACCAGCATACGACCTTCCCTGCGGCGGTCAAGGACGACGCAACTCTCCGACCGGCCCCGCTCCGGTCCGTGCCCGGGAAGCCTCCCCTGCGCGGTTGCTTGTCTCCGGTTTCTCCGCTTGCTATAATCCCGCCGACCGCGCGGATGCCGGGCCGGGGGCCGCGTTCGCGCCACCCGCTTTTTCTCGGAGGGGCCGCTCCATGCCTTCGCAACCCGACCTGCTCTTCGGCAAGCTCGCCGTGATGAACCGCATGGTGGTGCAGGAGAAGGTCGATGAGTGTATCCGCATCCAGGAAGTGAACCGCCAGATGGGCCTGGAACTCTCCCTGGGCGAGATCCTCATCCGCAAGAACTACCTGACCAAGGAACAGGTGGATACCGTAGCCCGCGCCCAGCAGTACCTGGAGGCGCGCAAGGAGGACATGCGCTTCGGCGAACTCGCCATGCGCAACGGCTTCGTCACCAAGGAACGCATCGGCGAGGCGCTGGCGATCCAGGAAGCGACCTTCAAGCAGAACAAGCCCTTCCCGCGCATCGGCCAGGTGCTCCTCGACAAGAACTACATCACCCGGCAGCAGATCAGCGCGATCCTGTCCGCGCAGCTCCGCCTGAAATCGGCGGAAGGCACGATGGGCGGCGAGGGCGCGGTGGAAGGCGCGCCGGCCATGGGCCCGTCCGACGGCGCGTCGCCGATCGAAGCGCCGAGGGAGTCGGCGCTGGTCAAGGAGTCCGAACGCGCGGCCGCCGCCTGGCGCCCGAAGGCCAAGACCGCCGCCGTCCCCGCCGCCGACCTCATGAAGGTCGAGGTCGAGCGCACCATGAAGGCCGAGGGCCTGACGGTCAACCTCCGCACCGTGAAACTCGAGGCCTCCGAGCGCAACCCGGAGAAGGTCATCCAGGTGCTCGACGTCATCGGCTCGCTCGACGGCCGCACCTTCCCGTACTTCGAGGAGTTCTGCACCAAGCTGATGACCGCCGGCTTCTACAACCTGGTGATCAACTGCGATAGCCTGACTTACATTTCCAGCGCGGGCATGGGCGTCTTCCTCGGCCTCGCGCAGCGCTCGCGCGACAACCGCGGCGACATGTGCCTGACCACGATGCCCGAACGCATCAAGCAGATCGTCAACCTGCTCGGCCTGCCGAAGATGATCCGCATCTACGACATCGAGCGCGGCGCGCTCGGCTCGTTCAAGTTCTACTAGAGGACCGCTCATGACCGCACCCGTCGTCTGGGGCCCGACCTTCGCCGAGATGCGCAACCCGAACCTCGTTCCCCGCGAACTGCGTGCGCGGGCCCTGGCGGCGCTCGAGGGCGATCCGCTCAATCCCGTCAACCTCTACAACATCACCTGGCACGACGCCGAGGGCAAGGTCGTCGCCTTCCTCTTCCCGCGCGAACTCTCGGGCGTCGACGCCAACATCCTCGTGCTCTCCGGCCGCCGCTTCCCGGGCGGCAGCCCCAAGGTCGGCGCGGTCTACTCCATCCTCATCGAGAAGCAGCTCGCGGGCGACACGCGCCCCGGCGAACACACCATCGTCTGCCCCTCCACCGGCAACTACGGCATCGGCGGCGCCTGGGTCGGCCCGCGCATGAACTACGCCTCGCTCGTCGTCCTCCCGGCCGAGATGTCGCGCGAGCGCTTCGAGAAGATCAAGGCCTACGGCGCCCAGGTGATCGCGACGCCCGGCTGCGAGTCGAACGTCAAGGAGATCTTCGACAAGGTCAAGGAGCTGCGCGCCGACAAAAAAAATCGCGTGCTCGAGCAGTTCTCGGAGTTCGGGAACTACCGCTTCCACTACGGCGTGACCGGGCCGAGCGCGATCGAGGCGGTGCGGGCGCTGGCGGTGGACCACAAGGTGGGCAACGGGCGCATCGCGGCCTTCGTGAGCGCGATGGGGTCGGCGGGGACGATCGCGGCCGGCGACCGGATCAAGGACGAGTTCCCGGCGGCGGTGACGGTCGGGCTGGAGCCGGTGCAATGCCCGACGCTCTACAGCGTGGGGTTCGGCGGCCACGCGATCGAGGGGATCGGCGACAAGCACGTCACCTGGATCCACAACGTGAAGGCGATGGATTTCCTGATGTGCATCGACGACCAGGACTGCCTGCGCGGGCTGCAGCTCGTGCAGGAGGGGACGGCGACGCTGGTGAAGGAGCTGGGCGTGCCGGAGGCGGGGGCGCGCGAGCTGGTCTGCAAGCTCGGCGTGTCCGGGATCTGCAACGTGCTGGGGTCGATCAAGACGGCGAAGCTGCTCGGGCTCGGGCGGACGGATACGGTGGTAACTGTAGCGACGGACGCGTTCGACCGGTATCCGTCGGTGCTGGCGCGGCTGACGGCGGAGCGGGGGCCGATGACGGAGCGGGAGGCGGTGCGGCGGGCGGAGATCTTCCGGGGGGCGAAGCTGGACTGGGTGCAGGAGGGGACGCGGGCGAACCGGGAGCGCTGGCACAACCAGAAGTATTTCACGTGGGTGGAGCAGCAGGGGAAGACGGTGGAGGAGCTGAACGCGCTGGCGGGGGAGGCGTTCTGGGCGCGGCAGCGGGCGCTGATCCCGGAGATCGACGCGGCGCTGAAGTCGGCAAGGGGGTTCTAGGGATTTCCGATTGCGGATTGCGGAATTCGGATTGCGGATTGTAGGCGGACGGGGAGCGGGCGGGGGCGGGGGGGGGGGATTGTAGAATGTAGATTGAAGAATGTAGATTGACGGGGCACGGGGGGGCACGGGTAGCGGCAGGGGTAGCCATGGATGGGTCTGGCGCCGCAGCCATGGATCAAGCTCCCGGCACGCACGTAACGCACCGGGCCGGCCCTGCTTGGTCAGGCCTCGTGTCCGGTCCACGCAGATCGGAACAGTTCCTCGCTGGCCGTAGGGGCGGACCCCCGTGTCCGCCCCGCCGGCTCGCCGATTCCGCCCTTTCGGCACCAGGTGCGATACCCGGCCGAAGGCGGAACGACGAACGCGTCCCGTGGCCGCTGGTGGCGATTGCGACGCCATCACGGAATCGTCCTTCCCGGAGTGGGGCGCCCATGAGCGACGGCTTCCCGACCGTCGAGTTCCGCCTGCGCCCGGACGATTCCTCGCGGGAAATCGACTTGGTCTTTCTGGAGCGACTGATCCGCTCGGGGAAAGCGGGCCCGGACGCGCTGGTGCGCGATCCGATCATGACCCACGGGGAGTGGCGGACGCTCGACAATCTCCGCTTTTTCCACAAGAACGCGCCCGCACCCACCCCCGCCGATGGCGCCGCGCGCGCACTCCTGCTATACTGGTCGGCGTAATCTGCTTCTCGGTCCCCCCCCACCTTCCGCGCAGGCCATCTCATGAGTCGGTCGCGCCGCCCCCGGAATCCACCGGAGACCTCCCGCCCCGCACGGCGTACCTCGCGCCTGCCCATGCCCCCGTCCGACCGCGTGCCCAACGTGAAAGCGTGGGACGACCTGCGCGAACTCGAAGAGGTCGTGCGTGCCTTGCGCGCCGGTTTGGAGCCGGCCGCGCGGCGGAGGGTCAAATGGCGCTGACCGACCTCCTGGTCAAGGTCGCGGAGGTCCTGCCCGCGCATGGCATCCGCTTCGTCCTCATCGGCGGCATGGCAGTCGCCACCTGGGTCGAGCCGCGCCTCACCCGGGACGTGGATATCGTGGTTCTGGTGCGCAAGCGAGAGTCACCGCGACTCAAACAGGCGCTCCTGGAGATCGGCGCGCGGGTGACCGCGCTCGAAATGCGCCTGCTCTTCGATCGGCGGTTCGTCCGTCTCAAGGCCGGCGAATCGCAACTGGACGTGCACGTCGCGTCGTCGGCCCTGGACCACGCCGCCCTCGCTCGCGCCGCCCGCGTGGAGTATCAGGGACGTACCCTGCTCGTGGCCACTCCCGAGGACCTGGTGCTGTATAAACTCGTGGCGTGGCGGCCTCATGACCAGGTCGACGTTGGACGACTGCTGCACGAAACGCGGGACCTGGATCTGGCCTACATCCAGGACCGGCTCGCCGGCGTCTCGAAGAGCAGCGGCATTCCGTTGGGTCCGCGCTGGGAGCAGGCACGCGCCCTGCCGCCGCCGTAGTCCGGCCGAGCGCGTACGGCCCCCCCTCACTCCTTCCCCGCCATCAGCTTCCGCGTCTCCGCCACCTGCCGGCGCACCCACTCGGCGCGGCCCGGCAGCGCCCGCCCGCCCGCCTCGAATTCCGCGATCGCCTCCGCATAGCGCCCGCGCATCCGCAAGAGCGTGCCCAGGTTGAGATGCGCGGCCGGCAACCCCAGCGCCAGCGCCGCCGCATAGTCCGCCGCCGCCGCGTCGAACTCCGCCGTCCCGTCCCGCCCCGCCCCCTGCGCCAGCCCCGCGAGACAGAGCCAGGCATTCGCCCGATTGTTGACGGCGTCCACGTACGCCGGGTTGATCCGCACCGCGGCGTCGTAGGCGACCACCGCCGCGCGGAAGTCGGCCGTGGGGTCCACGCCGCGCGCCTGCGCCGCCCGGCCGCGCTCCAGGAGCAGGAGCCCGCGGTTGTGGTGCGCCGTCGACAGCTCCGGGGCGCGCGCCAGCGCTCGGTCGAGATCCGCGATCCCCCGCTCGTACTCCGGCCGCGGATCGCCGCCCCTCGCCGCGGTGGCGTCCCCGGCGTGGAGCCAGGCGTTCGCCCGATTGTTCAGCGCCTCCAGGTTCTCCGGCTGCCGACTCAGGAGTTCACCGTAGTCGGCGAGGGCCGCCGCGAACAGCGGGCGCGGGTCTTCCCCGCGTTGCGCCGCCGCCTCCGCCAGGCGCGCGCGCGCGATGCCGCGGTGGTTGAGCGCCGTCGCCTCCTCGGGATTGATGCCCAGCGCGGCCGTCGCGTCGGCGACCGCCGCCTTCCACGCCGGGACCGGATCCTCGCCCGCGCGCTGCTGCATGTCGCCGAGCCGAATGCCCGCCAGGGCGCGGTGGCCCAGCGCGTCCGCGAACGCCGGCTTGCGCCGCAACGCCTCGTCGAGGTCGGCGAGGGCCGCGCGCAACGCCGCGCGTCCGTCGACGCCGCGCGCGCCCTCGGCCTCCGCCAGCCGCAGCCGCGCCACGCCGCGGTGGTTCCAGCTCGGCGCGAAGTTCGGGTCCGCGACCAGCGCGGCGTCGTAATCGGCGACGGCCGAAGCGAAGAGCTCGCGTGCTTCCTCGCCCCGCCGGAAACGCGCCTCGGCCAGCCGGATCGTCGCATTCGCGCGATTGTCGCGGATGTAGGCGGCCGCAGGGGCGCGCTCCAGGGCCGCGTCGAAGTCCGCGCGCGCCCGCTCCAGGGTCGGCCGCGGGTCCTCGCCGCGCGGGGACTGCGCCTCGGCGAGGCGCAGCCAGGCGATGCCGCGGTTGTTGAGCGGAGCCTCGGAGTCCGGGGCCAGCCGGATCGCGTCGCCCGCGACCGCGACGGCGCGGGCGAGCAGCTCGCGCGGGTCGCGGCCGAGCCGGTTGAGCGCGTCCGCCCAGTGCGTCAGGTGATCGGCGCGGCGCGAACCGTACTCGGCGTCGCCCGGGGCCAGGGCGCCGGCGCGGGCGGCGTGCGCGTCCGCGGCTTCCCAGAGCGCCAGCGCCTCAGGTGAACGCCCGGCGGCCAGCCGGCGTTGCGCCTCGACCGAACGCGCTGCGGCGCTGCCGCTCCACAGTTCGGGATAGCCCGCGTTCGACGCCAGGGCGGTGTCGTAGGCGGCGAGGAGGTCGCCGGCGGCCGCCGCCCGCGCCGCCTCGTCGCCCGCGGCATCCAGGGCGAGACGCCGGGCCTCGATGCGCCCGAAATGGGCCTCGTCCAGGTCCGGGTCCGAGGCGAGCGCCGCGCCGAAATCGGCGTCCGCGGCCGGGCCATCGCCGTGAGTCAACGCGAGCAGCCCGCGACCGCACCGGGCGCGCGCCCGGTCCAGGGCTTCGGCCCGGCCGTCAACCCCGATCCGGCGCGCGATTTCCGCGAAGTCGCGCGCGGCCCCGTTGCGCAGCTCCGGCAGCTCGGGCCGCAGCGCCTCCAGCTCCGCGCCGGTCGGCTGCGGCCGGGCGGACTCGGCGTCGGCGCTCGGGCCGGCCGTGGCCTCGGCGAAGTCCGACGCGCGCCTTTCGCGCCGGGCGTCGCGCCAGGCCAGCT
>JACRIP010000225.1 GCA_016220045.1 Planctomycetota bacterium | reverse complement strand
CGCCGGCGGGCCGGGCGCGGTCGCCTTCGTCCTCACCCACGGCGGACCGGGCGTGCGCGCGCTGGAGGCTTGCGGCGTCGAAGCGCTCACCCTCGAAGCGCGCTACGGCGCGGGCGCGCTCCGCGTCGTGGACGAATTGGGCCCGGCGGCAGGTCGCGGGTTCCTGGAGCGCTTCGGCGCGGACGCGGGCGCCGCGTACGCGCGGCTCGGACCGCGCACCGCCGCCCTGGCACTGCGCGAGCCCGCCTTCCCCGCGATGCTGAACGCCGCGACCGCCGCGGGCAAGGGCGAGAAGTTCCTCGCGCTCGCCGAGCGCCACGGCGACCGCTTTCTCGCGTTCGTGCGGCGCAACTGGCCGGCGCTGGCGATCGGCGCGGTGATCGCCGATTACTCGCTCCATTCTGACCGCTATCTGGAGACCGCCGGCAACCTGGCCACGCGCGGGGTGCGCGACACGGCCGCGGCGGCGGGCCCGGTGGGCGTGACCGTGTTCGGCGTCGCGGCGCTCGTCGCCGGCTGGAGTTTTTTCGCGTGGCGTCTGCCCAGGCGCCGCGGCGCCGTCGCCCCCTGACGGGCGACGGCGCACCCCGTTTCGGAGGAGCAGCACGTCATGCGCCGATCGAGTTGGCTGGCCGTACGGGTTTGCCTGTATCTGACCGCGATCGCCGTCCTCGCCCTGTGCGGCCGCGGCGTCATCGGTTCGCTGATCCCGGCCCCCGGCGCCGGCGCGGAGCCGGGCGGCGCGTGGGCGCCCGCCGCGTCCCCGTCCGGCGCGGTCGCGGCGCCGCCACCCGTCGAGGCGGTCCCGCCGGGCGAAGTCGGGCGCATCCTGGAGCGCCACCGCGCCGCCTGCGCCGCGACGCGCGCGCGCGTCCTCGCGCGGCTTGACGGCACGTTTGCCCCGGTGCACGCGACCTTCCTGCTCGCCGCGGGCCGCGCCGACGCCTACGCCGACTGGGCCTGCGGGCTCGGCCCGAGCTGTCGCGCCGCGTGGCGCAGCGCGCGCGCCTGGGCGGGCGCGGTCGAACACGCCCCGGACGGCGTCCAGCTCACCGCGCAGCAGCTCTTCGAAGCGGAGTTCGGGCGCCAGGTCCTCGCGCCGGCGGAGCTGGACCAGGCGATCGGCGACGCGTTCGACGGCGCGCGCCGCCTCACCCTGGCGGCCGAGGTCGAGCTGGCGGCCGCGGCCGAAGCGGATGCGACCGGCGCGCTGCGCACTTTCGTTCCGCGCGTGGATGCCACGCGGGTCGGCCGCCGCGCTTTCGGGCCGTGCCGGGAGGCCGCGACCGAATTCCTGCCGCGGGTCGCGCTCGCGCGGCTCGGCTACGAGGCCGGCAGCCTGCTGGTTCTGCAACCGATCGCCGCCTCGCTGGTCGCCTCCGCACTCTCCGCGGCGGGGGTCGGCGGCGGCGGCACGCTGCTGGGAGTCGGCGCGGGCTGGTGGACCGCGGGGTTATCGCTGGTCGCGGTGGTCGGCGTCGACCTGGCGGTCATGCACTACGCGAAGGGCGGGATTGCGGAAACGGTGCGCGCCGAGCTGGCGCGTGCCGAGCGCGGACTACTGGGAACGCCCGAGATGCCGGGCGAGCTGCGCGCCGCGCTTCGGGCGGCGCTGGAGGAGGAATTCGACCGGTTCGCGGTGGACTCGGAGGCGGCGTTGCGGGCGGCGCTGGCGCCGTAGGGACGGCGTTCAACGGCGTTTAGCGTCGTTCAACGAGGTTCAACGCCGTTTCGCGCCGTGCAACGAGGATCAACGTCGTTCCAGGAGGTTGGACGCCACTCACCGCGGAGGGCGCGCTCGGGCTTGCCCCGGCTCGCGCCGCGCGGAGAATTCCCGACCAGCCGGGCGAATTCTCCGCGCTGAATAGCGCTCGCCACGCCCGCGACTGCACCTCCGCCCCGAGAGATTCGCTGCCTCCAGAGGCGGTGCCGAAGCGGCGCCGATTCGCACCCTGGATCTGGAGGATCGCGCTCGCCGCACCTGCCACGCCCGTCCCACATCCCCTCCTCCCCGCCTGCGCCTTCTCCCCAGGTACATACCTTATACCGGCCGATCATCCCATGGCACGGATCGCGCACGTCCATACCTCCACGCCGCCCGCCCGCCGCCGCGCGGCCCGGGCGATCGAGCGCGCGCCGCCCGGCCCGGGACCGGCGTTTGCGCCAACCGCGCGCGCGCGCGTCGATCTCCGTTGGGCGAAGCGCGACGAGTGGAGTGCGGAAGCGTGGCGGATCGTCGTTCGACCCCCTTGCCCGCCGAGTTGGCGGATCTGGTGGAGCGTCTGGCTGGGCAGCCGCACGGGCTCGGGTTCCTCCATCGGGGCTACCTCGAGAGCGTCGCGGTCACGCTCGGGGTCCATCCGTTCGTCGTCGACGCGGCCCGCGACTACCTGGAAACCGCCGCCGGGCGCGCCGAACTGATCGAGGCGGTCCGGCACGCCACGGAGCGCCGTCACGCCGGCCGTGCGAGCGCGGGTTCGAGCCCGCCCCCGCCGCCGCCGCCGGCCCTGGCTCCGGCCGCAGCCGCCGCGCTGGCCCGCGAGGCCGAGGAGCTCATCGAACGCGTGCGCGCCGGCGCCCCCTCCCCCGCCGGGGCGACCGGGTTCGCCCGCCTGACGGAAGGCACCCTGGAGTCCGCCGCGCGCGACCTCAGGGTTCACCCCTACCTGATCCTCCGGGCGCGCGGCATGCTCCGCTGCCGGGACCTCGAACGTCAAGAGCAGTCCAGCAGGAAATAGGGAGACCAGCATGGATGTCGGAATCGTGGGCTACGGGGCATACGTCCCGCGGCACCGGATCAAGGTCGAAGAAATCGCCAAGGTCTGGGGCGCCGACGCGCCCTCCTACAAGAAGGGGCTGATGCTCCGCGAAAAGAGCGTCCCGACCCCGGACCAGGACACCATCACCATGTCCGTCGAAGCCGCCCGCTACGCCGTGCGCCGGGCCGGCATCGATCCCGCCCGGATCGGCGCCATCTACGTCGGTTCGGAATCCCACCCCTACGCGGTCAAGCCCAGCGGCACCGTGGTCGCCGAGGCGCTCGGCGCCACGCCCGAAATCCACTGCGCCGACCTCGAGTTCGCCTGCAAGGCCGGCACCGAGGGCATGTACATCGCCCTCTCGCACGTCAAGGCCGGCGAAATGGACTACGCCTTCGGCATCGGCGCCGACACCTCCCAGGGCGCGCCCGGCGACGCCCTCGAATACTCCGCCTCCGCCGGCGCCGCCGCCTTCCTCATGGGCCGCGACCGCCTGCTCGCCGTCTGCGAGCACACCTACGGCTACATGACCGACACCCCCGACTTCTGGCGCCGCGAATACCAGTTCTACCCGAAACACGCCGGCCGCTTTACCGGCGAGCCCGCCTACTTCAAGCACGTCCTCGCCTGCGCCCACGGCCTGCTCAAGAAGGCCGGCGCCCAGCCGCAGGACTTCCAGTGGGCGGTCTTCCACCAGCCGAACGGCAAGTTCCCCCTGCGCGCCGCCACCGAGCTCGGCTTCGAGAAGGCGAAGATCGAGCAGGGCTGGCTCTGTCCGACCCTCGGGAACACCTACTCAGGTTCCTCCCCGATGGGGCTCTCCGCCATCCTCGACGTGGCGAAGCCCGGCGACCGGATCTTCATGGTCAGCTACGGCTCGGGCTCCGGCAGCGACGGCTTCGTCTGGCGCGTCACCGACCGGCTGGCCGAAGTCCAGAACGTCGCCCCGCAGACCCGCGCCCAGCTCGAGAACCATCCGATCTACCTGGACTACGGGACTTACGCCAAGTACCGAGGCAAGATCCGCAAGTGCGCGGAGTAATATAAGGGATACACTGCATGCGTGACGTTGCCGTCATCGGAGTTGGAATGAACCGGTGGGGCGAGCTCTGGGAGAAGTCCCACCGCGACATCTGGACGGAGGCCGCGCTCGAGGCGATCGCGGACGCCCAGGTGGACCGGATCGACGCCCTGTACGTGGGCTGCATGAGCGGCGGGCTTTTCGTCGGCCAGGAGCACCTGGGCGCGATGTGCGCCGACCAGCTCGGCATGGGGCCGATCCCGGGCACGCGCGTCGAGTCGGCGTGCGCTTCGGGCGGGCTGGCCTTCCGGCAGGCCTGGCTCGCCGTCGCCTCGGGCGCGCACGACGTCGTGCTCGCCTCGGGGGTGGAGAAGATGACCGACGTGGACGGCGGCGCGGCGACCTACGCGTTGTCCACGGCCGCCGACCAGGAATACGAAGGCTACCACGGCGTGACCTTCCCGGGCCTCTACGCCATGATGGCGCGGGCGCACATGAAGCGTTACGGGACGACGCGGCGGCAGATGGCGCACGTGGCGGCGAAGAACCACGCGCACGGGCTGTTGAATCCGCTGGCGCAGTACCAGGGCAAGGTGACGCCGGAGCAGGTGCTCGAATCGACGATGGTGGCGGACCCGCTGCGCATCCTGGACTGTTCGCCGATCACGGACGGGGCGGCGGCGGCGGTGCTGGTGCCGCTGGAGATGGCGCGGCGGATGGAGAAGCGGCACCCGCTGGTCAAGGTGGCGGCCTCGGCGCACGCGACCGACACGCTGGCGCTGCACGACCGGGCCGACCTCACCTGGCTGGCCTCGACGGAGCGGGCGGCCGAGCTGGCGTACCAGCAGGCGGGGATCGATCCCACGAAGCTCTCCTTCTGTGAAGTCCACGACTGTTTCACGATCTCGGAGATCATGGTGATCGAGGCGCTGGGCCTGACCGAGCGCGGCCGGGGCGGCGCGGCGGCGGAGAGCGGGATGACGGCTCTCGGCGGCAAGATCCCGGTGAACGTGTCGGGCGGGCTGAAGTCGAAGGGGCATCCGGTCGGCGCCACGGGGGTCGCGCAGGTGCGCGAGGCGGTGCTGCAGTTGCGCGGGGCGGCGGGGCCGCGCCAGGTGAAGAACGCGCGCTGGGGGCTGACCCAGAACATGGGCGGGACGGGCGCGAGCACCGTCATCCACATCTTCTCACAGGTCTGAGGTCAGGAGCATACCCGATGATCGGTTCCGCGCGCTACTGGCGGGAGGTCCCGCAGCGCCTGCGTTACGAGGCGGCCCAGTGCACGAAGTGCGGCAAGGTCGCGTTCCCGCCGCGTCCGGTCTGTCATGGCTGCCGCGGGCGCGAGTTCACGAAGACCATCCTGCCGCAGGACGGGGTGATCGAGACGTTTACGGTGATCCACGTAGCTCCGAGCGGCTTCGCCGACGACGTCCCCTACGTCGTGGGGATCGTGGCGTTGGCGAACGGGGTGAAGCTGACGACGCAGATCGTGGATTGTCGGCCGGAGGAGGTGGAGATCGGCACGCCGGTGCATCTGGAATTCCGGAGGCTGCGGCAGGACGGCGAGTCCGGGATCATCTGCTACGGGTACAAGTTCG
>JACRIP010000224.1 GCA_016220045.1 Planctomycetota bacterium | reverse complement strand
CGGCCTCCCGCGCGGACCAGGCCGCCCACGGCACGCCGTGCAGGCGCGCGCACGCCTCCGCCAGCGGCTCCGCCCGAGCGTTCGCCGCCAGCACGCGCCGCACCCGCACGCCGCGCGCCGCCAGGAGCGCCCGCAGCGCCGCCAGCACCCGCCCCACCATCCCCGCGGTCAGCCACACCGCCACGAACCGCCCGCCCGCTGGCCGCGCGTCCTCGAACAGATCGATCAGCGCCCCCCGGTGTTGCACGTAGTGCCACTCGCGCAGCCCGAGCGCCCGATCCTCCGGGAATTCCCGCAGCCGCTCCAGCGCGCGCCGCAGCTCCGCGACCTCGGCCCCCTCCTCCTCCGCGCCCCCCGCGGCCCGCGGCGCGTCCGTCGCGTCGGTCGGAGCGGTCGCCGGCGCGCTGCGCTCCAGCCGCGCCAGCACCTCCGCCGCCCGCCCCGCCCGCCGCTCGGCGATCAGCGCCTCGACCAGCGCGAGCAGGTCCCCGTGATCCTCGCGCTCCGCCGCCAGCAGCTTCTCCAGATGCCCGATCGCGTCCGCATACCGCCCCGCGTCCACGCTCGCATACCCGAGATGCCGGATCGCCGCGAAGACCAGGTCCTCGTCCGGCGGATTCATCCGCAGCACGTGCAGCAGGAAGGGGATCGCGAGGTCCGGGTAGCGTTCGTGGACGAAGTGCATCCCGAGCGCGTAGATCGCCACCGGATCGGTGACCCGCTTCGCCGCCTTCTTGAAGAGCTTCGCTTCCTCGACGGCGCCGAGCACGCCCGCCACCTCGGCGGCCAGCGGGTACAGCCGGGCGTAGCCGGGATCGCGCGCGAAGGCGCGGCGCAGCGTGAAGAAGGCGCTCTGCGCGTCCCCGTCCTTGAAGATCCGGCGCGCCGCCTCGAAGAGCGTGCCGACATCCGCCGCCGGGGCCACGCCCGTATCCGCGCCGCCCTCCGCCCCCCCCGCGTCCGCCGCGGCCCCCTCCGGCTCGTCCCCTTCGATCGGTTCGCGCGGCGCGGGCATCAGGTAATATCCCGATAGCAGGGTGATCCCGGACGGCGCGCCGGCGCGCCCGCCTCCCCCGCGGGAGGGAAAGGCGGCCGGGCGGCGCCGGCCTGAAGCGGCGGTCGCGCAACGGGTCGGGGGGGGGGGGGGGGGGCCGACCCGCGGCCGGGCGCAGGCGTAGATCCAGGCGTCCGTAGGGCGCCTACGCCAACAGCGCCTTCATTTCCTTCTCGTCCCAGCCGAGCACCTTGCGCTCGCCCATCGTCACGATCGGCCGCCGCAGCAGATTGCCGTCCGCGGCGAGGATCTTCACCACCTCTTCGCGCGGCGGCGGCGTCTGCAGATACCCCTTCGCCTTCACCTTCGGGTTCTTCGGATTGAAATAGGCGATCGGGTTGCCGGCGCCGATCAGCCGGTCCACTTCCTCCGCACTGAGCGGGTTCTTGATGACGTCCCGCTCCTCGAAGGAGACGCCCAGGTCCGAGAGGAACCACTTGGCACGCCGGCAGCTCACGCAGGTCGGCTTCCAGAACAGTCGGATCTCGTCGCCCAACCTCGGTCCCCCAAAAAACCAGTGTCCGATGGAGTGCACGTCTGTCCGGGCGGAAAGGTGCGCCCGCCGCGTGCGGCCTCGCCTAGAGCGCGATCGAAACGTTCTTGATTTCCAGGTACTCTTCGACGCCGAAGCGTCCCCCCTCGCGCCCCAGGCCGCTCTCCTTGTACCCGCCGAAGGGCGCCTGCGGTACCGCGGGCGCATGGTCGTTCGCGCCCACGATCCCGTACTCCAGCCGTTCCATGACGCGGAAGAGCCGCGCGGCGTCGCGCGTGTAGAAATAGGCCGCGAGCCCATAGGTGGTGGCGTTCGCCTTGGCCAGCACCTCCTCCTCGGAGCGGAAGGAGAAGAGCGGCGCGACCGGTCCGAAGGTCTCCTCGCCGGCGATGCGCATCTCCGCGTTCACATTCGAGAGGACGGTGGGCTCGAAGAAGTGGCCCTTGCCGAGCTCGCCCTCGGTCCTCGGGCGACCACCGCAGAGACAGCGCGCGCCCTTGCGCACGGCGTCGTCCACGTGGGCGCGGACCTTGGTCAGGGCCGCGTCGTCGATCAGGGGACCGATGTGCACGCCGGGCTCCAGCCCGTTGCCGAGCTTGAGCGCGCGCACCTTCTCCGCGAGTTTGGCGGCGAAGGTATTGAAGATCGGCTCCTGGACGTAGACGCGGTTGGCGCAGATGCAGGTCTGGCCGGCGTTGCGGAACTTGCAGGCGATCAGGCCGTCGACCGCGCGGTCGAGGTCGGCGTCGTCGAAGACGATGAACGGCGCGTGCCCGCCGAGTTCGAGCGCCAGTCGCTTGACCTGGTCCGCGGCGCCGCGCATCAGCAGCTTGCCGACCTCGGTCGAGCCGGTGAAGGAGATCTTGCGGACCTGGGGATTGCCGAGGAACTCCTTGCCGATCTCCTGGGCGTCGCCGGTGACGAGGTTGGCCACGCCCGCCGGGAGGCCGGCCTCTTCGAACAGGCGGAAAAGGGCCATCGCGGTGAGCGGGGTCTGTTCGGCGGGCTTGACCACCACGGTGCAGCCGGCGGCGAGCGCGGGCGCGACCTTGCGGGTGATCATCGCCGCGGGGAAGTTCCAGGGCGTGATCGCGGCGACCACCCCGATCGGCTGGCGCAGGACCAGGATGCGCTTGTTGGGGGCGGAGGCGGGGATGGTCTCGCCGCCCACGCGCTTGGCTTCCTCGGCGGACCAGGTGACGAACTCGGCCGCGTAGAGGACTTCGGCCTCGGCCTCGGCGAGCGGCTTGCCGCATTCGAGGGTGATCAGGCGCGCGAGCTGTTCCTTGCGCGCCTGCATTTCGTAGCCGACGTGCAGGAGGGAGTTGGCGCGTTCCTTGGCGGTCAGGGCGGCCCATGCGGGAAACGCCCGATTCGCGGCGACGATCGCGCGCCGCGCCTCGGACCAACTGCCCGCGGGGGCGGTGCCCACGACGTCGCCGGTGGCGGGGTTCATGACCTCGAAGTGCTTGCCGCTGTCGGCCTCCTGCCACTGGCCGTCGATGTACATCAGGTTGGTTTCGGATGCCATGCTGTGTGTGCCTTCGCGCGGAGCGGGACGGATCGGATCGGATCGGATCGGTACGGGAAGGTCGGGAGCGACCTCGACGGAGCGCCTCATTCTAACGCCGTGCGGAAGGGGGTCAAGGGGTTTGCGTCGCGGAACCGGGAGGAGGGGGGCGCGCCGGACGGGAGGCGCGGGAGCAGGTCCGTTCTTGCCGGTCGACCGTACCGGCCGCACCCATCGAAATCACGGCCTCGGTCGTCCTCGTATCTCGTACTCGTACTCGAGTGCCCTGGGCGTTCGAGTACGAGCACGAGTACGAGTGCGAGTGCGAGTACGAGCTACGACGGCGGTCGCATTTGCGACCGAGGCGGTCCCTCCGGTGGCATTGCAGGGCCGGACATGCACCCGGAGGCGCGCCGCACTGGACGCGCTTCCGGGGATCTCCTATAATTGCCGACGTCACGCGCCGCCGCGCCGTCCGTCCTGCCCCCGCCCGCCGTTCCCGGCTTGCCGCCTCGTCCGGAGAGTTCCGCATGTCCGCCCCCGCCGCAACCGCCGCCTCCGCCCCCGCGCTCGCCCCCGGCGCGCCGGCCGCGAGCCCGGTCACGCTCCCGCCCGACATCGCGGCCCTGCGCGACGAGCTGGTCGCCCTGCGCCGCGACCTCCACGCCCACCCCGAGCTCGGCTTCCGCGAGGAGCGCACCGCCGCCGAGGTCGCGCGCCGCCTGCGCGCGCTCGGCCTTGAGGTGAAGACCGGAGTCGCACAGACGGGAGTCGTGGCGCTCCTGCACGGCGCCCACCCGGGTCCGACCGTTCTGCTGCGCGCCGACATGGACGCCCTGCCCCTGACGGAGGAGAACGCCGTCCCCTATGCCTCGACCGTTCCCGGCGTGATGCACGCCTGCGGCCATGACGCGCACACCGCCATCCTCGCGACCGCCGCGAAGGCCCTGCTCGCGCGCCGCGAGCGGCTGCACGGCGCGGTCAAGCTGGTCTTCCAGCCCGCCGAGGAGTCGCCCGGCGGCGCCCTGCCGAGGATCCAGGCCGGCGTGCTCGACCACCCGCCCGTCGCGGCCGCCTTCGGCCTGCACATGTGGAACGACTTCCCGCTCGGCCGCGTCGCCGTTCGCTCCGGCCCGCTGCTCGCCTCCACCGACAAATTCGAAATCGTCGTGCACGGCAAGGGCGGCCACGGCGCCGCGCCCCACCAGGCGGTCGATCCGGTCGTCGCCGCCGCCCACGTCGTCCTTGCGCTCCAGACCCTCTCCAGCCGCCTCGTCGATCCGCTCACGCCGGTCGTGCTCTCGATCTGCTCGGTCCACGGCGGGTCGGCTTTCAACATCATCCCGGACACCGTCAGCCTGCTCGGGACCATTCGCACCTTCGACCGCGACCTCGCCCGGCGTTTCCCCGAGATGATCGACCGGATCGCCGCCGGCGCCTGCGCCGCCCTCGGCGCCCGGCACGAGCTGAATTACACCGCCTTCTACCCGCCCACGATCAACGATCGCGAGATGGCCGCCGTCGTGCGTCGCGCCGCCGAAGCCGTGGTCGGCCCGGCGGGGATCGCCGACGACCTCCAAACCCTCGGCGGCGAGGACATGTCCTTCTTCCTCGAACGCGTGCCCGGCTGCTACTTCTTCGTCGGCTCCGCCAATCCCGACAAGGGCTTCCGGCACCCCCACCATTCCAGCCGGTTCGACATCGACGAAGACGCGCTGCCGATCGGGCTGGCGATCCTGGTAGGCACCGTCGAACGCTATCTGGCAGGCCGCTGACCATGCCCGAGCCGCCGCTCCCTCCGCCCGCGGGGTCGCCGCCGCCCCCGCCTCCGCCGCCCTCGGGCGTACACCCGGTCGGCGCCTCCGCCCCCGTCCCCGCCGCGGCCCCGGCGCCCGCCGGCCGGCCGGCGAATTCCCGCTACCGCGACGTCGTGCGCCAGCGCGCGATCCAGGGCTTCGATTTTCTGCAGAAGGACCTCTTTGCCGAGGCCATCGCGTGCTTCAACGACGCGCTCATGCTCCAGCCGGAGGACCCGGTGCTCCTGCAGATGCGCGGCCTCGCGCGGCTGCGCATGCTGCGCGCCACGAGCGCCGGGGATCGGCCGGAAGCGGAGACCGCCGGCGAGCTGGGCATCCTGCTCAGCGACCTCGTGCGTTCGCTCGAGCTCGATCCGGACCGCTACCAGTCGTACCCGGCGGTCCGCCGCGCGCTGCGCTGGCTCCTGCGCCTGCCGGTCGAGGGCCGCAAACCCGGGCTCAAGGAGTGGTCGCGCGAGATCTACGTGAAATGCCTGAGCGGGCGGGCGAAGCGGACCGAGTCGCTGCTCGAGCGCGCGAAGCTCTGGTTCTACGAGATGGGGGAGCCGGGGCGGGCGCGCGAGGAGTTTGGGGCGTTCCTGCGGCGTACGCCGGGTTTTGAGGCGCGCGATGCGGAGGAGGAGCGGATGCGGGAGATGATGCGGGAGAACGCCTGGACGCGGATGTGGCGCCTCGACCGCACGGGGAGCGCGG
>JACRIP010000230.1 GCA_016220045.1 Planctomycetota bacterium | reverse complement strand
GGGTCCATCATGCCGGCGGTCCCGCGGGTGTCTCTGCCCTCTCACCCCAGCGCGCGTCGCCCTCTCCGCCGCGGCGGCCGTATCTACAGGTAATGCCGGATTCGACGGGCAAGGGGCCATCGGGTTTTCCGCTCTCCTCCATGCGGCCGGGCGGGGGGGGTGGCACGGGCCGCGTCGCCCGTCGAGCGAGTCATTTTCCGCGCTCGCGTCCGCCCGGCGGGGGAATTCCCGCGCTCCTCCGCGCGGAGTGACCCCCCGCGCCGCACTTCGGCACCGGCGCGCCCCGCGGCGCTGCCTCCGCGCGCAAGGGAAGGCGGCCTCGGGGGCTCGCCCTTTGCCCTTCCCACGGCCTGGGACGGCCCGCCGGAGGGGGCGGGCACGAGCGAATCGGCTTTCACGCGCAAGGACTCTTTCCCATGAATGTCGTCGGCAACACGCCGCTGGTGGAGGTCGAAGGCGTCCTCGCCAAGCTGGAGTGTACGAACCCGTGCGGGAGTATCAAGGACCGCATCGCGCAGTACATTCTCGAAAAGAGCGAGCAGGCCGGCACCCTGCGGCCCGGCATGCACATCGTCGAGGCGACCAGCGGCAACACGGGCATCGCGTTCGCCTGGCTCGCCCGGCGCAAGGGCTATCCGATCACCATCGTCATGCCCGAGAACATGACGGAGGAGCGCAAGCAGATCGTGCGCGAGCTCGGGGCCGAACTGGTCCTGTGTTCCCGGGAGGGCAGCTTCGCCGAGGCGGCGCGGATTCGCGACGAACTGGCGGCCCGTCACGGCTGGTTCAACCCCGACCAGTTCTCGAACCCGTACAACACAGAATGCCACTTCGAAACCACGGGGCGGGAGATCCTCGATCAGGTTCAGGCGTTCACCCGGCGACCGATCGGGGCGTTCGTGGCGGGGGTGGGGACCGGCGGCACGTTGATCGGCGTCGGCGGGCGGATCAAGCAGGCCTTTCCGGCCGCCCGGATCGTGGCGGTGGAGCCGGCGGAGTCTGCGGTGATGTCCGGAGGGCCGGCGGGCGCGCACGAGATCGCCGGGATCGGGGACGGGTTCATTCCCGCCCTGGCCGGGAACGGCAAGGGCGGGCTGCACCCGCTGATCGACGAGGTCGTCCGCGTGGGCAGCGCGGAGGCGCGCGCGGCGGCGAAGCGGCTCGCGGACGCGCACGGGTACTGCGTGGGGATTTCGTCGGGTGCGAACCTGCTGGCCGCGCAGGAGGTGGGGCGGCGGGCGGAGGTGGTGGTCACTGTCTTTCCCGACAGCTACCTGAAGTACCGGTCGCTCGGGCTGGCCCACTGCAAGCCCGGCGCCTGCCGCTTCGAGCACGACCCGATCATCGGCTCCGGCCCGGACGCGCGCGGGAGCGGCACCGGGTCGTGACCGCCCGGCACGATCGCCCTTGACCGCACCCGGCAGCGGTGCTTTAAGGGCTGCGGAAGTCATCCGCCCGGCGATCCGGGCCGCCGCCCGGACCCTCCCCTCAACCCGGTCGAGCCCGCCACCTGGGCGGCGCACGCGTTGGTCGGAGTCCGGCCGGAGTCCGCGCGGCGAGGGCGGAGATCGCCGGCATCCCACGTCCTGTAGAATCCCTATGCGTCGCCCGGCGCCGATCACGCTCCTGCTCCGCTTGTGCGTGCCTGCCGCGGCCGATCGACCGAGTGCCGTGCCGGTCGAGGCCCTGCGAGTCCTGCGCGCGATCGAGGACCTGGAGTGGGCGGGCACGCCCGAGGCCCGGGGCGCCCTGGACGCGGTGGCCAAGGGCCCGCTCCCGGAGCGCTTCACGCAGGCCGCGGCGGCGGCGACGCAGCGAGCCGCGCGCCGGTCCCGCCGCTGACCCCGCGGCGCCGGCCCGGATCGGCGGTCGGCCGGCCTCGGCGCTCGGGTCTGGCGTGCATGTCCGGTTCTGCGAGACGAGAACGAGACCACAGAGGCACAGAGACACAGAGACGACGAGGGGAACGAGGAGCAGGCCGTTCCGCACCTTCGTCACCGAATCTCGCCACGCGCCCTGGCGCGGAACGGCCTGCTCCTCGTTCCCGTCGCCTCTGTGTCTCTGTGCCTCTGTGGTTCAGTCGTCGTTGCGCAATACCGGACATGCACCCTCCGGTCTTGACCTGCGTGCTCGCGACGACTACCATCGCAGCGTCGTGCCGGGGTTTTCGCTTGTCGATTGGGATTGGGAGGAAACATGCGCCGCGTCCCGTCCGGGTGCCGAATCGGACTCGCCCTCGCGCTGCTCGTACCCCTCGCCGCCTGCGGGCCCGGCCCGGGATACCGGGATCAGGCGTACTACTCCCTGCAACAGGGCGGGGAGCGGTCCGGCAACCGGCAACAGCGCGGCATCGCCGGCGATGCCGTGCGCCTCGACGAGTTCCTCTCCGCCTACCGGTTCGCCCTGCCGGTGAAGCCGGAGGGCCCGGTGACCGGACGCCTGGTCCTGGGCGGCACCGGAACCGACCGGGAGAATGGCCGGGCGTATCTCATGCTCGCCCTGACCACGGCGCCGGCCGACGCCGCGGCCGCTCCGGCCCGGCACTGGGCGATCGCCCTCGACGCCAGCCACTCGATGGCGGACGGGAACCGGTGGAAGCTCGCGACCGCCGCGGCCGCGCGCCTCGTCGCCCGCCTGCGCGATCAGGATCGGGTCACCGTCCTCACGTTCGCGGACAAGGTAGAGACCCGAGTCGCGTGGGGGCAGCCGGCCGCGGCGCAGGCCGCGATCGCGGAGCTGGCCGCGCACCCCTCGTTCGGGGAGAACGGCCATGGCGCAGGTCTCACGGCCCTCGATGACGCACTCTGGACGGTCCGCCGCACGGGGGCGCCGGCCTGCGGGTTCTACCTGAGCGAGCTGGAGGGCGCGCCGGATTCGCTGCCGTCGTTGCTCGAGGTCATGCGTCGGGCGGGGGCGGACATCAACGTGCTCGGCCTGCCGGGCGGGCAGGAAGGACTGCTGCGTGCCCTGGCGCGCGCGGGCGACGCCGCGGGTGCGTACCTCTTTCTCGCCGACGAAGGCATCATCGAGCGCGACCTGGGTGAGAGTCTCTGGGGCCTCTTCGACGTGTCGTTGCGCGACGTGACGGTCAGGGTAATCCCGGACCCGAACGTCGCGCTCGATTCGGCGGAAGACTCTGAGGAGGTTCTGAAGAGCCGTCGGGAGTTCGCGAGTCCGGGTGCGCCGATCGCCCCCCTGCGCCTGGCCCGCATGGGGCCGGGAGAGACCTGCGTGCGCCTCTGGCGGATTCCGTGGTCCGCGCAGGGCGCACCCCCGCTGGTGCGCGCGCGCGTTTGCGGGAGCGACGCCCGCGGCAAGGCTTTCGCCTGCGAAATCGCGACCGATGGCCGGTACCGAGCGCCGAACGCGACCGACCCGGAGAGCCGCGCCCTGCTCAAGGCCGTGACCATCGCGCGCGAGGTGCAGATCCTGCGCGCGGCGATCAACTTCGGCTGCGTGTACGGACGGGGGAGGTTCGCGGACGTGATTGCGCAGATCAAGGCGACGGCGGCCGAAGTGCGGGAGGCGCAGGCGACCCTCCAGGATGCGGAATTCGCCCGCGACCTGGAGGCCCTCGAGTGCGCATCCCGATTGACCGAGCCGGAGGTCGCGGCCTACCGCGACCGCGGGCGGGAGGGCGGTGGCCTGGGCGGAGTGCTCCTGCTCCCGTTCAAGGCGGTCGCCTTCCCCTTGCTGATGATCGGGCTTTTGCTCTTCGGGTAGCTGGATTCAATGAGGAGTAGGGTATATGCCGCAGCGTAACCGTCTGGTCGGCGCCGGAGCGATGCTCCTCTTCGTCGGGCTCCTGGGCGGCGCGCCGCCCGCCCGGGCGGACGGGGAGAAGCCCGCGGCACCCGTGGCGCCCGCGGCACCGGTCGCGCCCGCCGCGCCGCCGGCCGTGCAGGCTCCGGAGCTCCAGCTCACCGACCTGCTTCTCGCCATCGAGCGCAGCGGCCAGGCCCGGGTCTTGTGGGATGAACGGGTCGCGAAGCGCCGCACCTACGGCTGGCGCGTCGAGGAGATCCCTGAGAAGGAGCTCCTTGCCACGGCGGCCACCATCCTCCGGCTGCATGGTTTCGCCCTGATGCCGATCGCGCCGGGAACGCCGCCGCTCTACGGTGTGGCGGAGATCGGCGTCTCCGCGAAACAGCCTTGCCCGGTCTATGGTCCGGACGAAACGCTGCCCGAAGGCGACGCGGTGGTGACGCGGATCCTGTCCCTGCGGCACGCGGAGCCGCGGACGGTGCAGGCGGCCCTCCCGCCGCTGGTCACCGACCCCACGGGCGTGCTGACCATGGAGGACGTCAGGGCCGTCATTCTCACCGACTACGCATCCAACGTGAGACGGATGGAGCGCATCGCGAGTCTGATGGACAACCAGACGAGAGCAGTGGTGACGGAAGCCCTGCTGCTGGAACGCGCCTCGGCGCCCGCCGTGGTCGAGCAGGTGCTGATGCTGCGCTCGGAGCGTAGGCCGGCGCAAGGCCCCGGTGCGGTGCTGCGTGCGGTCGCCGACCGGCGCACGAACCAGGTGCTGCTGCGGGGCGACGCCGATGAGGTCGCCTGGGCGAAGGGCGTCGTACGCGACCTGGATGGCGCGTCGCGCGCGCAGCCGGCGTGCGTGTACGTCCATCCGCTGCAGCACGCGCGCGCGGCGACGCTGGCGCCCGCCCTGGATGCGGTCTGCAAGCGGCTCGCCGGTGCCCCCGCGAGCGTGCGTCCGTCCGAGCCGACGGAGGCCAGCGACCCGCGCCGGGGGGGCGGCGAGGGGAGTGGCAACGTGGGCGTGGTTGCGACCGGAGGCGCGCCCGGGCCGCTGCGCAACCCGGCGCCGGGCGTCGTTGCGGAGCCGGAAAGCAACAGCCTGATCGTCGTGGCCGACGAAGCGACCTACGTCGCGCAGATTCGGCCCGCGATCGCGGCGCTCGACGTGCCGCCGCGCGGCGCGAATCCGACACCGGGGCCGGCCGTGGTTCCCGAGGGCAAGTGAGGGAGGGGGGGGGGCAAGGAGGCTGATCGTTGCCCACAAGTTCTGGCTGGACACCGTACCGTGGGGCGGGGCTGTGCAGCGACCGCCCCGTTGGCGTCCGCATAGCCTGGTTTGTAGTACCGGGCTTCAGCCCGGGTTCGTCGCCGGCCTTCAGGCCGGCTGCCCAGGGCGTACTCCGGGCCGGAGAGGGATCGAGCGGCCCTCTCCGGCGCGCGCGTCGAGGGTAGCCGGGCTGAAGCCCGGTACTCCAAGCCTCCAAGCCCTTCCCCCATGCCAGCGAATGTACGGTCTCCAGCCGCCGAGTCGTGGGTAACGATCAGGGCAAGCAGGGTGCGTGCCGAGTACGCCTGCGGAGATCCGCGGGGGCGACTCCGAAGCTATCCTGCGCCCGATTAATACGGTGACTTACCTACTTTGCAGAATGGAGTACGACCGTTCCGCCCCGCAGCGTGGCCTTGAGGCCGTGCATTCGTTCCAGCATGTGAAGGACCGCGGTCAATGGGCAATCGGCCGCGGACAGGCTGACCCGAAGACTCGCCAGCTCCGCCTCCGACGAGGGTTCCAAGGCGATCGCTATCCCTGAAATGCGGGTGAGTGTCGCGGCCACCTCCGCCAGCGGGGCGTCGTGGCAATCCAGGCTGACGCAGGGGCCGCGGATCGACGGTTCCCGTCCGGACGGCTGCGTCAGCTCGTTCGCCTCCTGCGCGAGGCGGAGCCACGTCTCGGCTTCCCTGATGCAGGCCGCGGATTCGGCACCCGGACACTCCTCTCCCTCCAGGTCCGAAATCAGCTCCCGGAACCCCTGTGTAGCGCGGGCGTAGTCGCCGGCCGTGTAGTACTCCCGAGCCCGCGCAAAGCGGCCCTCCAGGAGCAGTCGCGCGGCGTCCAGGAGATCCTCGTCGGTTTCTCCGCGCTCGACAACCGATCCCGGCAGGTGAGACCGGCCCCGTTCCAGCGCGGCGCCGTCCGCGCGGGAGTCCTCCGGCGCACAGGACCAGGCGCTTGCGTCGGCTTCGGTCTCGGAGCCAGGGCAAATGCCTGATACTGCCTGTCCGTCGTGCGGGGACCGTTTCCGTTGGACCGTGATCCGCGCGTGGGCCGGCACCGGCCATGGCGCGCGCGCGGAGGGCGAGCCCAGCTCGCGACAGTCGGACCCCACGGCCACCAGCACCGCGAGCACGCACAGCGGTTTCCCCACTCGCCGCACACGCCGGTTTGGCGTCATCGCTGCATCCCCCTACTCCCGGATCGGGCGAATCTTCCCCCGCGGAGACTCTCATTGCTCGCACCCCGGCGGTCGCCGGTCAGGCCGCCCCGCCCGGCCTCCCGCCCCCGGTCGGAGCACCCGCGCCGCCCGGACTTCCGCCCCCGCCGCCCGCGGCCTGCGCGTCGCGCTCACGGCGCCGCCCGAACGCGAACGCGGCGACCGGCAGCAGCAGGGCCGGCACGACCAGCAGCCCCACCAGCAGCGTCTTGCCGCCGATCACCGAGCGGATCGGCAGGAGCACGACCGGCACCGCTACCCGCTCCACCACGTGCGCGGAAAGCTCCGCCGCCGTCAGCGTGTCCGGGTCGCCGCCCGCGCGCGCCGCCGCGGGCAAGCTCGCGAAGAATTCCCGCACCGGCGCGCCCAGCCCGAACTTGTCAAGCTGCTCCTCCAGCTTTTCCCGTACGAGCTGCCGCGCGACCAGGTCGAGCGTCCAGCCCACGAGCGTTTCGACCAGGCCCCCGGGCGCGAACCGGAAGCGCGCGGCCAGCCGCTCCTTGGTCCGCGCGACGGCGGCGCCGACCAGCGTCCGTTCCGCCGTTCCCGCGCGCGCCAGGAAGCTCGTGGCATTGAACTCGTAGCCGCCGCCGTCGAACGCCTCCAGAGCGCGCGTGTGCTCCGGGGTCAGCAACTCGTTGCGGCCGGTGGGCGCGCCGAGATCGGCGATCAGGAAGTCGAGCGCGACCAGGCCGTGCGCCGTCGCCTTCCCGACCGGATCGAGCACCTCGGTGCGAAACTGGCTCTGCCGCACGGCAATCTCGGCGCCGATCGTGGCGCCGTGCAGCAGGCCGAGCAAGCACCCGAGCCCGCCGCCGGCCAGCACCAGCCACGCCGCCGCCGCCCATTGCCACCAGCGGGCATGCCGGTGCTCCAGGCGCCACGCGCCGCGCCCGCGCAAGAGCCGCCAGGCGAGCCAGCCCAGCGGCGCCCCCGCCAGCACGCCGAGCGTCCCCCACTTCAGCAGGTTCCAGAGCACGAGGTGAAGCTGGGTCTTGAGCAGCAGCGCGAGGAACTGATTGAGGTCCATACGGGATTCTCCCGGTGAGAGTGGCCGCTGCGAGCCGCCATCGCCCGGCTCGGCCCGACCGGCCCGTCGTGCGATCGCTCGATCCGAGGCATTCGCAAAAGTCCGCTTGGGGCGTGGGCGCCCCGCTCCGGTGAGCGGAGGAAGCCCAGGTGACTCCGACGCCGGAGACCTCGCGGCGCAGGCGAGGACGCCTGCGCCACAAGGATTACGCGCACATCGGAGATCGTTCGCGCGGTCTGACGCAGTGGTGGTGCAGGCGTCCTCGCCTGCACGCGAAGGGCCGTAAGCTGCAGCTTTGGCGACAGTCCCGATCCGGCGGAACTGCACCTGAGCCGAGCGGCCGATCTACGCGGCCCGCCCCGACGAACGGTCCGGAGAAGGGACTGGCGAGCAGCGTTCCGCCGCCTTAGACCACCGCGACCTTCACGCAGTGGATCGGCGGCAGCGAGTCGAACAGGCAGCGCCACTCCTCGCCCCCCTCGTGCCCGATCCAGAGCTGGCCCGTCGTGGTCCCGAAGTAGAGCGCCGGCGAGGCGAGTTCGTCGATGTCCAGCGCGTCGCGCAACACCGTGAAGTAGCTCTCCGCCTTCGGCAAGCCCTGCGCCAGCCGGCGCCACGAGCCGCCGCCGTTCTCGCTGCGCCAGACGGCGGGCGCGCCGCCCGGACAGGTGCGCGTCGCCGCCTCCAACGGCATCACGTAGACGGTGTCGGCGTCGTGCGGATGTACCACGATCGGGAAGCCGAAATCGGAGGGCAGCCCCTTGCTGATCTGGCGCCAGGTCGCCCCGTAGTCGTCGCTGCGCAGCACGCCCACTCCCGGCGCATCGGGGAAGCCCCCGTGATTCTGCATGTAGAGCCGGCCCGGCGCGCCCGCGTGCCGCGCGATCTTGTGCACGCACTGCCCGTACTCCGGGTACTTCTCAGGTTGGAACCCGACCCCGACGCCGGTGTTCGACGGCTTGAAGGTCGCCCCGCCGTCCTCGCTCAGGTAATGACCCCCGGTCGAAATGCCCAGGTGGATGCGCCGGCCGTCGCGCAGGATCGTGTGCATGCACAGGCCGCCGTTCCCCGGATGCCACTTGCGCGCGTGCTCGTGATTGCTGATGCCCGGAACCAGCTCCCACGATTCGCCCCCGTCGGGACTCTTGAAGAGGGAGGCCGGCTCGACGCCGCACCACAGATCCTTCCTGTCGTCGCCCGCCTCCAGCGCCCAGATCTGCGCGAGCGCGCGCCCGTCCTCCTTGGGGAAGGCCGGCGCCGCTTTCGTCTCCTTGAACTTCTTCCCGAGATCGGTCGAACGCAAGACCTTCATGCCGAACCAGGCGTTGCAGCTTGAGGCGTAGATGCGCGGTGTGCTGCGCGTGTCGATCAGCGTCGAGTAGACCGCGACGCCCGATCCGAACGGCCCGCGCAACGTGAAGTTGCGCCGGGTTTTCGCGCCCTCGGCCACGAAAACGCCTTTCTTGGTCCCAATGGCGAGAACGACACGTTGCGGCATGATCAACCTCCTGAGACGGCGGCAAGAATCGTGACGACATCGCCGGGAACGAGCTTCGAGTCCAGCCCCTCCCCGTCGCGCACGTTGGTCGCGTTGACGAAAATGTTCAGGTGACGCCGCACCGCTCCGGTCTCATCGCAGATGCGGGAGTGCAAGGCCGCGTGGCGCCGCTCGAGCTCTCCGAGGAGGGTGCGGACGTCCACGGCCGGCAGTTCAATCTCCGCGGCGCCCGCGCAGCACGAACGCAGGGCCGCCGGAACCCGGACCGTGACCGTCGTGGGGGAGGGCATAGCGGCCTCCAGGGTGCGCGCTCCGCGTTCGGGGGGCGGGGGCCTCCGCGCGCCGCTCGGCCCACGGGGCGCGTGGATTCTATGGAGCGGGCAACGCCGTGGTCAAGGAGAGTTTCGCGCGGCCTCGATCACCGCGCGCGCCGGCGTACGGCGCCGGATCCCGCTCCACTCGCTCCCGATTCCGGCCGATAATGTCCATGGGGTTGCTTGCCCGCCGTCCGGTGGTTCCCGGCCCGGGCCTACGCGTCCTTCTTCCCGGAGTGCGCATCCGTTGGAATTCAAATCGCCCGACGAGATCGAGGACTTCGCCGCTGTGGCCGCGGGTGCCGGTCATCGGCTGATCGACGACGCGGCGTTGCGTTCGCGCGCTTCCTCGCGGCGCGCGCGGTGCGCCCTTGCCGCCGCCGCGCTGGCCGTTGCGCTCGCGCTCTGCGGCCGCTTCGGCGGTCTCCGGGCGGGGCCTTCCGCCGCGTCGGCGCCGGCGTCGGGAGCGCTCGCCGGCGCGCCCCGTCCCTCCGCCCCGGCGTCGGCGCGGGAATCAGGCCAACCCCCTGTGCGCGGCGCAGGCCCGGAAGCCGGCGCCGCCGACTCGGCGCCCCCCCCGCCTCCTGCCGG
>JACRIP010000229.1 GCA_016220045.1 Planctomycetota bacterium | reverse complement strand
TCCTCAGCCCTCCCCCGCTGCGGCGGGGGAGGGGGACCGTGCGAGTGCGGGTGACACGCGGCAGGCGAACCCGCTCCCCGGCCATCACCCTACGCGGAACGCCCGGGGGCAGAAGCGCACCCCCCTCGCCAACCAACATCGAACTCGTCGGACTTTAGACCTTGGACTCGTGAGACCTTGGACTCGTGGGACCTTGGACTCGTGGGACCTTGGACCCGTGACACGTTGGACTACGTCGCCGGCGGCGGGGCCGGCGGCGGCGCTGCCGCAGGCGGTGCCCCCGGAGCCCCCGCGTCCGCCCCAGGCGAACCCCCGGCCGCACGCGCCGGTACCAGGACCGGCCCTCCACACCCCTTGCACGCGATCGTCTCCCCAATGTGCCCGTGCGTCGTCCGCGTCTCCACCCCACACTTCGGACACTTCGCCACCACCGTGATCGAACGACTGAAAAACGCCGTCGGTCGCTTCGTCGTCTTCACCGCCGCGTCCGCTCCCCCACCACCCCCCGCGGCCGACGCGCCCCCCGGCGTACCAGCGGGCTGCGCGGCAGCAGCGGCCACCGCCCCCACCGCCCCCACCGCCCCCGCCCCACCCGCCGGCGGCGCCAGCGCGCCCGGCGGCGCAGGCGGCGCCGGCGGAGCCTTCGGCACGACCTGCGAATGCCCACACTTGTGGCACTTGTGATTCTCCCCCACCTCCGTCCGCGGCACCCGTAACTTCGCACCACACTTGCCGCAATCAAAGTGGATGATCGCGCTCAAGACCACCGGACCCGACGGCGGCCGCTTCACCCCGCCCGCACGGATCGCCGCTTGCACCTCCGCACGCAGCGCCGCACCCCCCATCACCGTCGGACAAAACGGACAAGAGCCCGGCTTGCCGTCCGGCCCGAGCTTGATCGTGTACGACGCACCACACTTGGCGCACTTGGCTTCCGCCATGGCTCCTCCTTGTTCTACGCCGGACGCGCGGCCGTGACCTCTTCCAGTGCCTCGTCCAGAATCGCCATCCCCACCGCTACGTCCGACTCCGTCAGAATCAGCGGCGGACAGAAGCGAATCGTGTTCTCCCCGCACCCAATGATCAAGAGCCCCTTCTCAAAACAGCGATCCACAATCTCGTTGCGCAACGCCGCCGCCTTCCCCCGCGTCCGCTTCGAATCCACGATCTCTATCCCCAGCATCAGCCCCATGCCGCGCACGTCCCCAATCACGTCGTAGCGCTCGCTCAGGTCGTCCAGCCCCGCCTTGAAGGCCGCCCCGCTCTTCGCCGCATTCGCCATCAGCTCGCGCTCGATCAGACCAATCGTCGTCAGCGCCGCCGCACACGCGACCGGATTCCCGCCAAACGTGTTCGCGTGCGCCCCCGGACCCCAGGTGTGCAGGTCCGCCCGCGAGACCATCGCGCCCAGCGGCAGCCCCGACGCAATCCCCTTCGCAATGCACACAATGTCCGGCACCACGTCCCAGTGCTGAATCGCAAACATCTTCCCGGTCCGCCCCAGCCCGCTCTGAATCTCGTCCACGATCAGCAACATCCCGTGCTTCTTCGCGAGCGCCCCGAGCTTCTCGAAATACCCGGGCGGCGGAACCACGTACCCGCCCTCGCCCTGGATCGGCTCCACAATGATCGCCGCTACCTCTTCGGGCGGAATCTGCTTGTGCAGCACCGTCTCCTCAATGTAGTCCACGCACGCCAACTCGCACGAGGGATGCGTCAGATTGAAGGGACAGCGGTAGCAGTACGCATACGGGACATGCGTGACTTCGGGCACCAGCGGCGCAAACCCCTGCTTCTGGATCGTCTTGCTCGCCGACAGCGAAAGCGCGCCCATGGTGCGCCCGTGGAAGCCGCCCGTAAACGCGAGCATGCGCGGCCGACGCGTGAAGTAGCGCGCCAGCTTGAACGCGGCCTCCGTGGTCTCGGCGCCGGAGTTGGTGAAGAAGACCCGCTTGTCGAAGGTGCCCGGGGTGATCCGCGCGAGCAGTTCGGCAAGATCGGACTGCAGCGCGTAGTAGAAGTCCGTGCCGGCCATGTGCAGGAACTTCGCCGCCTGCTCCTGGATTGCCCTGACCACGGCCTTGTGCGCGTGCCCGGTGGCGCAAACGGCGATGCCCGCGGTGAAATCGAGATAGCTGTTGCCGTCCACGTCCTCGACGTACATCCCCTCCGCCTGCTTGACCACCAGCGGATAGCAGCGGGTGTACGACGGGGCGAGATACTTCTGGTCCTTCGCGAGCACGGCGCGGCCGTTGGGACCGGGCGGGGGAACGCGAATGCGCGGACGGCGCGGCGGCGGCGTGGTGGCGGCGGCGGCAGGGACGGTGGCGGGCTTCTTGAGCGTGGAGACGACCTTCGGCATACGCTGGACCTTTCCGTTGGGAGATCGAGGACGCGGCCCTCCCCGGCCCTCCTGCGAACGGCGTATCTTAGGCGCGGTGCCCGATTTAATCCAACAATATCAGGGGGCCGGGGGCCGGGGCAGGGAGCCGCTACTTCCCCCGCCGCAAGAGCTCCCGCCGCGCTTCCACCTGCGCGCGCTTCGCCGGGTCCCGCTCTAGGGCGATCACCCGCTCAAGCGCCGCGATCGCCGCCGAGTAGTCGCCGCGGCGCTCCTCGACGCGCGCGAGCGTTGCCCAGGCATAGACCTGGTCCGGCGCCAGTCGAACCGCCTCCACCAGGACGTCCCGCGCGTCGGCAAGCTGGTCGCAGGCGATGAAGGCGGCGCCCGCGAGCGTGAGCACCTCGGAAGAGCGCCCCCCGCGCGCCAACGCCTCGCGCAACTCCAGCAGCGCTTCCTGCGGCCGCCCGGCCGACAGCAGCGCACGGCCGTACGTGAGACGCATGCCGGGATTCGTCGGATCGCGGCGCACCACCTCGGCCAGCTCGTCGAGGCTCAGCGCATCCACGGTCCGGCCCCGCACCAGGGCCGCGAGCAGACGCAGCTCCGGATCGCCGGGTTGCCGCGCCAGCCCGCGCTCCAGCAGCCGCACCGCCTCGTCGCGCAACTGGTGGTCGCGCAACAGCCGCACGAAGCGCGCCGTCAGGTGCGCCGCCTCCGCGGGATCGAGCGTCCGCCCCGCGAGCGGCAGCGCGTCCTCGCGCCGCGCGCCCAGCAGCGCACGATACAGCCGCTCCGCCAGCTCGTGCCGGTGCAGCCAGCGCGGCGCCTCGAATTCGACGATCGGCAGGTCGTCCGTGTTCAGGCGCGCACCCGCGCCGAAGCGCACCACGTCGGCCTCCCCCAGCAACAGGCCGCCCAGCAGCGCGGCCGGGCGCTCCAGCCCCAGTCCGCGCAGCTCGGCGCCCACGCCCGCCCGGGCCACCCGCTCGTCGAGCCGCGGCAGATCGAGCGTCAGGGGTTCCTCCGAGCCGAGCAGAATCACGTCGCCCAGCGCCAGCGGGTCCGCGTAGAGCAGCACGTGCGGGAAGACCGACGTGAACGTGCGCACCAGTGTGCGGCCGAGCGCTTCGTCGAGCGCGTAGCACTGGATCCACTGCGCAATCACCCCGCCCGGTTTGAGCGCGCGCCGCAGCTCGGCGAACGCCTCGCGCGTGAACAGGTGCGACGGACCCGAGAGCCACGGATTGGACGGCTCCGAGACGATCACGTCCCAGCGCCGGCCGGAGGCGCGGACGTAGTTCCGACCGTCGTCCACGTGCAGGCGCACGCGCCGGTCACGCAGCACTCCCCCATTCTCGGCCACGAAAAACTCCGAGGCCTCGCGCACCGCATCCTCGATTTCCACGACGTCCAGCACATCCACCGGATGCAGCGCGGCCGAGTGCACCGTGATGCCGCTGCCCAGCCCGATGACCAGGGCGGAGGACGGGCGCGCATGGAAGAGACAGGGTAAATGCCCGAGCAGCATCTGCGTGCGCATGTCGGTGAGCGTCGAGGCGTCGCTCTTCCCGTTCACCAGAAGCGAACGCACCTGCGGCCGGTCGCGCTCGGCTTCGACGGTGACGAACCCGTTCAGGCCTTCCTTGTAGTAGAGCAGTTCGCGCCGGCCCTTCACCGCAAGCATCCCACCCTCGGCCTTGAGGTAGACCGGGGCATAGGTGTGCACGCCCGAGGTCATCAGCCCCGGGTCCCAGCGCGGGAGCAGCGGGATGAGCACGAGCCCGGCCGCGAGCGGGACGGCGGCGAGGGCGAGCCGCCGAGGAAGCGGCGCGGCGCCGAGCAGCACGGCGACGGCGGCGAGCAGCAGATTCACCCCCGCGCCCAGCACCGTCGTCCAGTAGACCCCGAGCGTCGGGACGAGCCAGAAGCCGGCGGCGAGCGAGCCCGCGATCGCACCTACGGTATTCACGGCATAGGCGGCCCCCAGCCGGCGCGCCAACGTCGCCGGCGCGACGGCGTAGATCCGCGCCACCGCCGGAAAGGTCGCCCCGATGCACAGCGTCGCGGGAAGGAGGGCGAGCAGGGCGAGCAGGAATTCGCAGGCCAGGAGACCCCCGTAGGCGCCGTCCACCAGGCGGAAGAGCGCGAGGTAGGCGAAGGGATAGAGCCCGGTGAGCGGCAGGAAGGCGAGCGCGGAGAGGCCGACTACCAGCTCGAGCCCGGCCAGGAAGAGCCAGGGATCGCGGGCGCGTTCGAGGACGCGCCGCAGGAGCGCGCTGCCGAGCCCGAGACCCAGGAGGAAGGCCGCCAGGATCAGCGCGAAGGCGTGCACCGCGCTGCCGAAAACCAGCGAGAGGATCTTCGTCCAGGCGACTTCGTAGAGGAAGGAGACGAAGCCCGCCGCCGCGAAAAGCGCGAGGAGCGCGGCATGGCGGGGGGAGAGTGGGGCGGAGGGGCGCGCGGGTGCGGTTGCCGTGGGTGGCGCGAGCATACCCTCTCCCCCGCCCTCCCCCGCTGCGGCGGGGGAGGGGGAAGACAGCGCGGGTGCGGACACGCTGCGTGGTGCGGCGGGGGAGGGGGAAGACGGCGCGGGTGCGGACACGCTGCGTGGCGCGGCGGCGGAGCGGGGGCGGGAGCGCGCGGATGCGGACGCCGTGGGTGGCGCGGACATACCCTCTCCCCCGCCCTCCCCCGCTGCGGCGGGGGAGGGGGAAGACAGCGCGGGTGCGGACGCGCCTCGTGGCGCGGCGGGGGAGGACTCGGCGCCCCCGAGATGCCAGGCGAGCGCCGCGACCAGCGCATTGGCCAGCGCCGCAAGCAGGTTCGTCGCCGCCAGACCCAACGTCGGCAGCGCCCACAGCACCGTCAGCAATACCCCAATCACCGCGCCGAATAGATTCGCCGCATAGAGCAGACTCAGCCGCTCCGTCTGGTGCTCCCCCTCCGCTACCAGCGCGCGCGCGAGCACCGGCAGGGTCGCGCCCAGCAGCACCGTCGGCACCAGTAGCGCCACCACCGCGCCCCCCAGACGCAGCCCCAGAGATAGGGCAAAGTCCGGATTCAGCGCCAGACACGCGGCGAGGTAGACCCGGTCCACCGCATCAAAAATCCACGGCGTGAACAGCGCGTACAGGCCGACCGCGAACTCCAGCCCGGCGTAGAGCCGCACCCGCCGGCAGCCCGGCCGATCCGCCCACCGCCCGGCGACCCCACTGCCCAGCGCCAGCCCCCCCATGTACACCGCCAGGACCGTGCTCACACCCAACGTCGTCGAACCGAAAACCAATACCAGCCGCCGCGTCCACACCATCTCGTAGGCCAGCCCCGCCGCCCCCGAAAGCAGAAAACACGCGGCCAGCGCCGGAAAGGACAGGGCGGCGGAGGAGACGGAAGCGGCAGCTTTCATGGGCGCGGCCGCAACACATAGGCCATCGACTCGTAGCCCCGCCCCTCCGGCTCCGAGTTCAGGCGTTCCACCGATTCGACAACGAAGCTCGGCGCAAACGCGGCCTCCATCTCGGCCGCCGTCCGAAACCACTCCCCCATGTCCATGCGGATCATGAAGCGCACGATCCAGGCCTGCTGGTCGGCCGCGGGCAGCGTATCGATCACCATCAGCCGGCCGTCC
>JACRIP010000008.1 GCA_016220045.1 Planctomycetota bacterium | reverse complement strand
GTGATTGGGTGATTGGGTGATTGGGTGATTGGGTGATTGGGTGATTGGGTGATTGGGTGATTGGGTGATTGGGTGATTGGGTGATTGGGTGATTGGGTGATTGGGTGATTGGGTGGGCGCGAGAAGAAACTCGTGCCGGGCGACGTAATCACCCAATCGCCCGATCACCCAATCGCTCAATCGACCGTCAACTCTTCTTCCGCGTTGCTCTTGGGGGCTCGCACGGCACAGAACCACCGGTTCGCAGCAGGACCAGGTGCTCGAACTTGCCGCCGGCGACGCGCGGGACGCCCTGGCGGCCGAAGACCGAGCGCCGCTGCGAGGCGACCGCGACCGCTTCCAGCCCGGCGGCGCGGCCGAGCTCCTCGATCATCTGGTCGGCCGGAAGGATGTCGCGGCCGATCTCGAGGTCGGCGACGACGAAGCAGGCGCGTCCGCCGGGCGCGAGCACGCGGTGGACGGAACGCAGCGCCGCCAGCATGTCCTTGCGATACGCGGGAATGCCTCCGGCGTTCCCCTTGGAGCCGACCTCAAGCGTCGCCGCGCGGGTGGTCTGGAAGTCGAGCCACGCCCCGGAAATCTGCGCGATCTCCGCGTAACTGTACGTGCCGGCGTAGGGCGGCGAAGTCACGACCAGATCCACGCTCCCGTCCCGCACATCGGCCAGCCGGCGCGCATCGCCCTCCAGGACCTCGGCCGGCGGCGTGCCCGCGGGGACCTTGGCGCTGAACGCGCGCAGCATCTCGACCATTTCCTCGACGCGCGCGCCGAACCAGCGAATCGTACGGCCAGGCGGCAGGTTCTTGTCGAAACGGCGGTCGCTGGTCGCGCCTTCGAGCCGCGAGACCTTGATCAGGATCGACGACAGCGCGAGCAGGAAGGCCTCGCGCCGGCGCGGGTCCTTCTCGCACGCGCGAATGGCGTCGCGCAGGCCGGAGAGTTCCCAGGCCACGTGGGAATCGAAGTCGCGGCGCGCGAAGGCCGGCGGTTTGGTCTGCTTGCGGTCGCGCAGCAGCGCGCGGGCGTGGGCGTCGATGGCCTCCAGGCTCTCGAGCAGGCCGGCGAGGTCCGCGGGCGCCCAGGGCGCGGTCTTGAAGCGCGCGAGACGGACCGCGAGCGGGTTGATGTCGCGGCCCAGCGCCCGGCAGCCGTGCACCGTCGCCTCGACCAGCACCGTGCCGCTGCCGCAGAAGGGGTCGAGCACCGTCGCGCCGGGCGGGACCGTCCCCACCAGCGTCTCCGCCAGGTGCGGATGGAGCTTCGCCGGGTAATTGTGGAACCCGTGCGTCAGCGCGCGCGGGTCGTCGGCGCGCGGCGCCGCCATCGCCCGGCGGAGCACCTTGCCGGCGGCAACCTCGCCGCGTACGGTGACTTCGCCGCGCCAGTTGCTGAGCGCCTGTCGCTCACCGCGCATGCTTGCTCCTGCTCTGTTTGCCGTCGAAGGGGTGGGGATCGGTCGGGACGCCCGGCGTCTACTTCGCGTCCGGCTTGACGCCTGCGCCTGCGCCCGCCGGCGGAGCCGCCGCCGGTTTCTTGGTCTTGCCGGCGGGTCGGGCGAATTCCTTATCCTCGATGCCGGCGTTCAGCCTGGCGTCGGTCAGGCGCATGTCCATCTGCTTCGCGCCGTCCACGTAGGTGGTCCAGCGGTAGGGCAGAAGTACGGCGCCCACCGGACGGAAGTCGTCGTAGAACCGGTGCTGCGTCGCGCCGTTCTCGCTCTCGGTCTGGCGCAGGAGGCGATGCGTGGCCTTGTCGAATGCCAGTCGCGGCGCGCCGGCGAGGGCGGCACCCGCGGGCAGCAGCACCAGCTCTTCAGCCGGCTTGCCCGCGATCTCGCACGCGCCCGCGTAGAGCGCCGGCAGCTTGCCGTCCGCAATCGCGACCAGGAGGAGAATCCACTGGCTTTCGATCGTGCGCTTCATTTCCGCGGTGTCCGAACCGTCCATCTCCTTGGTGCCTTGCGGCGTGGTGACCCAGCCGTGGGCGCCGTCGAACACCTGGGTGATCGGGCCCATCGGGCTCTGGATCAGCATGCGGATCTTGTCGGGCAGGCGGACCGAGAGGTTGCAGCCGAACGGGATCTCGCCTTGCGGCGTGACGACCACCATCTGGGACTTGAAGCGCATGTCCTTCACGCCGGACAGTGCCGGGTAACCGCCGTGGACCTCGATCGCGGCGCCAGCGAGGGCGGCGCCCTGGGCGCGGGCTGCGGGGGTGTCGGTGGGCAGCGGCGCGGAGGTCGATGCGGGCGCGGCCGCATCGGCAGTCGCCGGCGGCGCCGTGTCGCCGGCGGGGGCTGGGGCCGCCGGCGGCGCGGTCGCCTTGGGCGTTACCAGCGGGACCTCGACGACCGGCCCGAGGTCGCTCAGCGGCGCGCCGAACTCCGCGTCGTTGCCGACCACGAGGATCGTCAGCGCTTCGGGCCGCAGCCAGGTCCGCGCTACGCGCTGCACGTCCGCGATGGTTACGGCTTTCACCTGGGAAAGAAGCTGTTCCAGGAAGTCGTGGGGCAGATGGAAGTACTCATAGCGCAGGTGGCGCGCGAGGACCTCGGACTTGTCGTCGTAATAGAAAACGGAGGAGTTGAGGAAGCTCTCGCGGGCCTGGGCGAGCTCGGCGGCGGCGATCGGGGTCTCGCGGATCGTCTTGATCTCGTCGAGGATGGCGCGGATCACGGCGGCGGTGGTGGCGGACTTGGTCTGGGAGCCGACTTGGAACGTGCCGCGGTGGTCGAAGCCGGCGCCGAGGGAGCTGTGGATGTCGTAGGCGAGTCCGCGCTGTTCGCGGACGTGGGTGAAGAGGCGGGAGGAGAAGCCACCGGAGCCGAGGACGTTGTCGAGGAGCACGAGCGCGGCGTAGTCGGGGTGGTCGCGGCGCACGCCGAGGTGGCCGACCACGATGCTCGACTGGTTGACGTCCGGTTTCTTGACCAGGTGAACGCCCGATGACCCGGGGGCTTCGGCGGTCGCCTCGGGGGCGGTGGGGGCGCTGCCGCCGGCGGGCTTCCAGTCGGCGAAGGCGGTCTCGAGGCGGGCGAGGAGGTCGGCGGAGCGGAAGTCGCCGGTGACGCCGAGGACCATGCGATCGGGGTGGAAGGCGGCCGCGTGGAAGGCGACGAGGTCGGCGCGCGCGATGCGGTCGAGGGTGGCGATTTCGGTCGTGCGCGCCCAGGGTGAGTCGGCGCCGTAGACGAGCTTGGCGAACTCGCGGGCGGCGATGCCGTCGGCGTCGTCATTGCGGCGGGCGATTTCGGTCTTGGCGTGGGCCTTGGCGAGGGCGAGCTTGTCCTCGGGAAAGGCGGGGCGGCGGAGGAGGTCGGAGAAGATCGCGAGGGCGCGGTCGAAGGTCTCGGCGAGGGAGCTGACGCCGGCGGAGGCGCTGGATTCGCCGATCGCGAGGGAGAGGGAAATCGCGCGGCGGTCGAGTTCCTCGTCGAGCTGGTCGCCGGGGAGGGTCGAGGTGCCGCCGCTTTGCATGACTTCGCCGGTGAGGGCGGCGAGTCCGAGTTTGTCGGCGGGCTCCCAGACCGAGCCGGCGCGCAGGGTGGCGGCGAGGTGCACGAGGGGGAGGTCGTGGTCTTCGAGCAAGAGCACGGTCAAGCCGTTGGCTAGCTGGAGGCGCGTGGGCTGGGGTGGCGTGAAGGCGCGCAGCTCGGGCAGGCGGAGGGCTTCGGGTCGGGCGGGGAAGCCGGACCGGCGGGCGGCGGCGCGTGGCGTGGGCGCGGCGGCGGCTCCACTCTGGCGGGCCTCGCGCGTGGTCGGAGTGCCCTTGGCGCTGGTGCAGGCGATGGGGGCGCTCAGGAGCGTCGCGGCCAGCAGGGCGGCGACGAGGGAACGGGGCATGGGGCAGCTCCCATGGTCGGAGGTACGATCGGTTGGTGAGAAGTTCTGAGGTCCCGGGGAACGCGGGTTTGGAAGTTTAGATGTTTGGGCGTTTGGAGAATGTGGGGGAGCGGGAGTTATCCAGGGCGCAGTCCTCATGCGGCTCGGCCGCGCCCGAGGTCATGAGAATCGACATTCTCTTGTAGGGGCGCCCCTTGTGGGCGCCCTGGCGTGGCTCGCCGCTGTCGATCCGGATCGGCCGATCCACTACCGAGCGGGCACTACTCCCCTTCGCCCTCGACGGTCACGAGTCGGGCGACGGTGCGGTTCTTCTGGGTGAAGGTCTCCTGGGCGACGCGCAGGCAGTCGGCGCCGGTGACCGCGTCGATCTTGTCGAGGTTGCGGAAGAGGTCGCGCCACGATCCGGTGATCGCCTCATAGGTCGTAAGCTGCGCGGCCAGTCCGCTGGAGGATTCGAGGGCGCGCACGAACCCGGCGCGCGCGCGCGTCTTGACCCCGGCGAGCTCCTCGTCCGTGGGGGGCGCGTTGCTCAGGCGCGCGGTTTCGGCGTAGATCGCCTTTTCCAGCTCGTCCGTGGTGTGGCCGACCGTCGGCAGGGCGACCACGATGAAAAGACCCGGGTGCTTGCTGCCCGGAAGCCCGGTGAACGCCTGAGTCTGCATCGCAAGCTTCTGTTCCTTGACCAGGCGGCGGTAGAGGCGCGAAGAGCGGCCGCCCGAGAGGACATCGACCAGGGCGTCGTAGACCGCCTCGTCCTTGCCGGCGGCGCCGGGCTTGTGCCAGCCGATGCCGAGGACCGGCTGCGCCTGCGTCTCGATCTCGACGCGGCGCTCGCCCTCCTGCGGCGGCTCGGTGGTCGCGTGGCGCGCCGCGCGGGGCGCCGCCGGGAGCCGGCCGAAGTACTTCCCCAGGACCGGCAGGGCCGCGGCGGTGCTGAAGTCGCCGACGATGGCGATGATGGTGTTGCCGGGGACGTAATGGCGGGCGTAGAAGGCCTGGGCCTGAGCGCGGGTGAGGTTGTCGAGATCGGAGCGGTAGCCGATCGTCGGCCAGCGGTAGGGGTGGGCCTGAAAAGCGACCGCGAGGAAGGCCTCCAGGAGTTTCCCGATCGGCTGGCTTTCGGTGCGCATGCGGCGCTCCTCGATCACCACGTCGCGCTCCTTGTAGAACTCGCGCAGCACCGGGTTGACGAAGCGCTCGGACTCCATGTAGGCCCAATATTCGAGCTTGTTGGCGGGCAGGCTGGAAACGTACTGGGTGGCGTCGGCGCCGGTCATGGCGTTGAGTCCGGTGCATCCCTGACGTTCGAGCAGGGAGGAGAATTCGTTCGGGATGACGTACGAGGAGGACTTCTCCTGCGCTGCGGTGAAGGTCTGCTCGAGCGCGGCGAGGCGCCCGGCGTCGGCCGCCGCGCCCTGGCGGCGCTCGGCGAGCAGGGCCTCGTGGGCGGCCTCTTCGGCGGCGATGGCTTTTTCTTCGGCGGGCCAATCGCGCGTGCCGATGGTGGCGGTGCCCTTGAAGGCCATGTGCTCGAACATGTGGGCGAGGCCGGTCTGGCCGATCTCCTCGTCCACGGAGCCGACGTCGACGTAAGTGTGGAAGGCGACGGTCGGGCTGTGGTGGCGTTCGAGGAGGAGGAAGCGCAGGCCGTTGGCGAGGCGGTGTTCGACGACCTGCGTTTCGAGGTCGCGCAGGCCGCCGGAGGTAGCGACATTCGCCGCGGGGGCATTCGGTGTGGCCGGAGGGGGCGCGGCGAGGCAGAGCAGGGCGGCGAGCAGGGAGAGTGCGGCGCTACGGGCCCACGTCGGACGAGGCGGCGCTGAGGGGCTGCGGAAGCGCATCGGGGAGCCTTTCTCGGGGGCAGGACGGAGCGGCGGCGGGGGCCGGCAGGCCGAAAATCGCCGTCAAGGAAAGTCGGCGCTTATAGCATGCGGGGGGGCCGCGTGTCAAAGGGCGCGTGGGGCCGGGGTGCATATCGGTAGCTGCCCTGTTCCCGTAGGGGCGCGTCGCGACGCGCCCCTACGGCCGTGCGAGGAGAATCTCAAATGCGGCCGGCAGCAGCGACGGACATGCACCCGTATCGCCGTGAGATTGAAGCAGGCAGATTATGGACTTGTTTGTAGAATTCGCCTGAACACGTGGGGGGGCGGTTGCGTCTGGAGTGGGGAATGAGGAGGACCGGGTGTCGGGCATGATCGACGAAGCGGCCGCGGCGAACGACCGGCAACCGGTGCATGCGTCGGTTCCGGCAGTGGCCGGCGAGACTGCGCCGCACGGTGCCACGGCGATCGACGCGTGGCTGCGGGCGCGCGCGGGGCGCGTGCTGGGGCTGTGCCTCGGAATGCTCGGCCACCTCGCAGACGCCGAGGATGCGTGCCAGGAGGTGCTGATCAAGGCCAGCGCCGGGCTCGCCGGCTGGCGCGGCGACGGGTCGCTGGACGGCTGGCTGCTGCGGATCGCGGGCCGGCACTGCCTGGATCGATTGCGCGGGCGGCGGGCGCGGCCGGCGCCGATGCCGCTCGACGACCTGGGGGCATTCGGCGCGGCGGGGCCGACGCGCGCGCCGGAGGCGGGCGGCGCAGCGCACGGTGACGCCGAGCTGCTCGCGGTGCTGCGCGGGCTGGCGGAGCGGCTGACCCCGCAGCAGCGGCTGGCCTTTCTGTTGCGCGACCTGGAAGGATGGGAGCTCGACGAAATCGCCCGGGAGCTGGAGTGTTCGGCGGCCGCGGCCCGGTCGCATCTCAGCGCGGCGCGCAAGGCGGTGCGCGGCTATCTGATCCGGGATTTCCCTGAGTTTCTTGACGGCTTGCGGGTGCGCCATGCCTGACGAGTTCGACGAACTGGCCCATTTGCGCGACGACGAACTGACGATCCCGGAGCGGGAGGGGCTGT
>JACRIP010000228.1 GCA_016220045.1 Planctomycetota bacterium | reverse complement strand
CCGCGCGGTCGTTGACGTAGATCGGCGTCGCGCCCGGCTCCGCGCGCACCCGCAGCTTCACCAACTCGGGGGTACACAGGACATGGCGCGGCGCGATCCCGGGCGCCTGCAGGCGGAGCCCGCACTCAGGTGATAACCCGATCAACACCGGCGCGCATCCGGAGAAGACGAAACTGCGGGAGGCGCCGCCGATTTCGTAGGAAAGACGCATGTGTCGGAACATACGCGAGGCGCCAGACGGCGTCAAGCTTCGGAGTTTCCGCTTGCCCTGGACGCCCGCCGGGGCGTATACTCCGGCCGTAATTACGTGGAGGATTGCCGATGGACGAACGTGGCCGCATCTTCGAGTTTCTGCAGGCGCGGAGCCTGACCACCTGTCACTTCCGCCTGGATCCGGAGCAACATGCCGTCCGGGTCCAGTTGGCGCGGGAGTGGACGCCGGACGTGATCTGGACGCGCATCGGGCGCGACGGCATTCCGGGCTCCGGCGGGCCGCGCCACGATCACACCGTGGCCTTGAATCTCCTGGAGACGGCGGGCCTGCAGCGGCCGGTCATGGAGATCATCGGGCTGATGCACCGGGGCCGGCACGAGGCCCTCGAGCTGCTCTACGATCCGCGCACCGACGTGAAGTTCATCACGGCCATCCACAGCACCACGCAGGGTCAGCCTTCGGGCGGCATCCGGCGCTGCGAGCCGACGACCTCGGAGGTGGACGTAATCCGCGACTGCCTGAACCTGGCGCGCGCGATGTCCTTCAAGAACACCGCCGCGGGCCTGCCCAACGGCGGCTCGAAGCTCGGAACGCTCGCGATCCGCCCCGGCGGGCTGCTCGCCGAGGAGACCTACGCGTTCATGGCCTACGCCATCGACCGGAGCGGCACCTTCACGGGCCCCGACATGGGGTATTCGCTGGAGGACGCGAACCGGATGCGGGCCTTCACCAAGAACATCGTCGGGGGCACGACCGATGCGGGCTCCAGCGGCGCGACCGGCCGGAGCGCGGCGTACGGCGTGCTGCTCACGATCGGGGAGGGCCTGCGGCACCTGACCGGCACGGGCGCGCTGGCGGGGCGGCGGGTGGCGATCCAGGGGCTGGGCCAGCTCGGCGGCGCGCTCGCGGACCTGTGCCTGGAGGAGGGCGCGAAGCTGACCGTGGCGGACGTGGACGGGTCGACCGTGGATGCGCTGATGAAGCGGGCGCCGAAGGGCGCGCGCGCGGCGATCTCGGTGGTCGATCCGGAAGCGATCTATGCGGTCAAGGCGGACGTCTTCTCGCCGTGCGCCTGTGGCGGCGTGGTGAGCGAGCAGACGCTGGCGCAGATCGGAGCGCCCTTGCTGGTGAGCGGCGCGAACAACCCGCTGCGCGCGACCAGTCAGGAGGAGGAGGTCTCGATGGACGCGTCGCTGGCGGGGCGCGGGATCCTCTTCATTCCGGACTGGCTGGCGAACTGTGGCGGGGTGATCCACGGGCGGGAGGAGTTCCTGCGCGGGAAGCACTTCAGCGAGGAGCGGGTGCGGCAGAAGATCGAGCGGGTATGCCGGGATGGCGTACGGGAGTTGCTGGAGAGGGCGAAGAAGGCGAAGCAGACGCCGCTGACGGCGGCGTATGCGAAGTACGAGCGGGCGATCTACCGCAATCGGTGAGGCGGGGCGGGGGCGGGGGCGCAGCGAGGGGGGAGGCGGGGCGGCGGCGGCGCAGGGGGTGGGGGGCTACCCTTCCTTCTGGATGCCGCGGAAGACCTCTTCGATCTTGGTGCCGATGAAGGGGAGGGGCTGGTAGACGCCCTTTTTAGCGGCGAGGGCGCCGACGATGGCGAGGGCGATACCGGCGAGGAGGACGACGAGGATGGGGAGGAAGAGGAGGATGCCGAGGAAGGGGAGGATGCTGGCGACGAGGCCGTAGACGATGCCGAGGGGGAACATGACGCCGCCCATGAGGACCCAGAGTCCGAGGGACTGTTTGCCGTGGTAGACGGCGAAGGCGTTGTCCTTCTGGATGAGGGCGACGATGCCGATGAGGCCGCCGGTCAAGTAGCCGAGCATGCCGAAGGTTTTGCCTTCCGCGACGTCCTCTTCGGGGTAGGAGCCGCCGGTCCAGAGGGAGTCGGACATGGCGCGCCTCCGCATGTGATGGATATCAGGTAAATGCCGCAGGTGCGACCGGGTGCGCATCCGGCAGTCGCAGAGTATAGCCGGGGGGTGTGGGGGGTCAAGCGAAAAGGTGGCGGAGGGGGATGCCGATCCGTTGTGGCTGCCGACCGCCGCGCCGGTGACGTGGACGCCGCCGGATGGGCTGGGTGTGACGCGCCCCAACGGCGCAGGCCGGCGCCGGAATGCAGCGCCCCCTGGCGGCGGCCGGCCACGCGTGCCGGGGGGCCACCGCAGCGCCGCGCTGCCCGCGGCCAGCGGCCCCGACTTGTCCATCCCGCACGCGTGTGTGCGGGAGGACAGGCGGCGAGATTGACAGCAGGTGGAAGCAGACATGAGCTGCAGGTTCAGCTTGCCGGAGGCACGGTTCTGGCACCGCCGCGCGGGGACCCGCGGTCGGCGGCGCTGCATGCGGGACGGGGCGCCGTTGCGCGAGAGTGCAACGAGGGCCGGAGAGCGGGAGGAATTCAGGGTTCTCCTTGATCGAGTCCGTCCCGGCGGCTAGACTCGCGCGCAGGGACCGTCGGGGAGACGCGGCGAGCGCCCACCGCGGCTTGCCGCTCCCCGTCCGGATCCTGTCCGACAGCAGCGGGTCCTAGTGCTTGCCCTCGACTCTTCCAGTCGCCCCGACGGAATTTCTCGTTCGCTGGCGCGTTGGATTACGGTATTCTACCTATGACAACTTTGAACATCCGGCAACGTCACCTTCACGACGGGAAGTACCCCATCGCGCTCCGCCTGCAGCGCCCCGGTCAGGCGGATCTTGAGGCCGAGGCCGAGATCGAGTTCGCCCTCGCCGATCAGGAGCAGAAGGACCTTCGCTGGTATCTCGAAGACTACCTTGAGCAGTCTGGCTCCGTGGAAGCCGTCACCGTCGCCCAGGTCGAAACCCTGATGAAGACTCGTGGCGAGGAGCTTTACACCAAAGTCCTCGCCTGCAACCCACGAACTCAGGCAGTCTGGTTCGCCATCCGCGAACAACTCGCCGATCTCCGCATTGAAATCACCACCGGAGTCGCCGAGGCCGCTTCCATCCCGTGGGAATTGATGAGGGACCCGCAATCCGCTTCCGCGATCTCGCTCCGCGTCAAGTCCTTCGTCCGCGTCCAATCGAACCCCAACATCAGCTTCATCCCGGTCCCGTCCGCCGACGATGGCCGCGTGCGTCTCCTCTACATCGTCTGCCGGCCGGGAGGGTCGAATGACGTTGAGCTCCGCGCCGTCGCCAACCGTGTTCTGCAGGGACTCGGCGCAGATCGTGCCCGCTTCCAGATCAAGGCCCTCCGCCCACCGACCTTCGAGCAACTACATCACGAACTGGCCGATGCCAAGGCAGCCGGCCGCCCCTATCACGTCGTCCACTTCGATGGGCATGGCATGTATGCCGACCTGGAGAACACTCGGCTCAAGGACTGGCTCGCCGCCCTCGGCCACCTCACGCTTGGCAGCAAGCCTTCCGGGAAGCACGGCTTCCTCCTGTTCGAGCACGCCGGCGCGGACCAGATGCGCCCGGTCGATGGCCAGACGCTCGGCCAACTCCTGCACGACAGCGGTACGCCCATCCTCGTCCTGAATGCCTGCCAGTCGGCGATGCATGAGGCCACCGCCGCCCCGGGCGGCAGTGCCGCCCCCCACGACGAGATCCGCGCCATCGGCTCCCTGGCGCAGGCCGTTGTCGATCAGGGCATCCCCGCCGTGCTCGGCATGCGGTACAGCGTGTATGTCGTCACCGCCGCTCAGTACATCAGCGAACTCTACTCGGCCCTGGCCGAGGGGCGTGGGTTCGGCGAGGCCGCCAGCGCGGGACGGAAGCACCTCCAGCTCAATCCCGATCGCTGGGTCGGCCTCCAGCCCCGCCCGTTGCAGGACTGGTTCGTCCCGGTCGTCTATGAGGCCCTGCCCATCCAGCTCTGCCCCACGGCCCAGCCGGTCCCGCTCAGCGACCAACCGGAGATGGACCCGGTCCAGTCCAACCGGGCCCTGCGGCGCTATGCCCCGGAACACGGCTTCACGGGCCGCGATGAGACCCTACTCGCTCTGGATCGCGCCTTCGATTCCCACCGCGTCGTCCTGCTGCACGCCTACGCCGGGCAGGGAAAGACCACGACCGCCGTCGAGTTCGCGCGCTGGTACGCCCTCACGGGAGGTCTGGGCGAGCAGCCCATCGTCCTGCTCGCTTCATTCGAATCTCACACCGATCTCGCGGACCTGCTGAACCAGATGGCTCAGCCCTTCGCCCCAATCCTGGAGGCCAACGGCATTTCCTGGAGCGCCATCAATGACGGCGCCAAGCGCAGCCGTATTGTCCTCCAGATCCTCCGCCGGGTCCCCGTGCTCTGGATTTGGGACAACGTGGAGCCCGTCGCCGGCTTCCCCGAGGGGACCGAGTCGCAGTGGACCCGCGCGGAGCAGGAGGATCTCCGCGACTTCCTCCACCAGCTCACGCTCGATGCGGCAAGTCAGGTGAAGGTCCTACTCACTTCACGCCGCGCGGAGGAGGGCTGGCTCGGCGGCATCCCGCATCGCATCTCGATGCCGCGCATGCGGAACAGCGACGCCGGCAACCTCGCCCGCAGCCTCGCCCCAGAGAAGCAGATCAGCCGTGCGGACGTCGCCGAGTGGCAGCCACTGCTCGACTACTGCCAGGGGAACCCGCTCACCCTCCGCGTCCTCGTCGGCCAGGCGGTGAAGATGGGACTGCGCGGGGAGCCGCAAATCCACCAGTTCGTAGAGGCGATCCGCAGCGGCGAGCAAGGGATCGAAGACGCCGACGAGACCCAGGGCCGCGACAAGTCACTCGGCGCTTCGCTTGACTACGGCTTCAGAAACGCGTTCAAGGAGGACGAACTCCCTCTCATCGCCCTACTCCACCTTTTCCAAGGCACCGTCGATGTCTATGCGCTGCAACTCATGGGGCAAGTTGGCGAGCACGCCCTGCCGGAATTGAAGGGCAGGAGCAAGGAGCAACTCGCCGGCCTGCTCGAGCGCGCCCGGGACACCGGCCTGCTCACCCATCTCGGCATGACCTACTTCGGCATCCATCCGGCCCTGCCCTGGTTCCTGCGGCGGTTCTACGCCAGCCATTTTTACGGCCAGGGCGGCCACTCCAGCGCCAGCGCGGCCCTCCGCGGGTGGGTCGAAGCCATCGGCGCACTGGGCGAGTTCTACCTGCGCCGGTTCAGCGAAGGCCACCCCGAGATCATCCACTTGGTGGAGCTGGAAGAGGCGAATCTCCTCCACGCCCGCCGCCTCGGCCGCCGCTATCAATGGTGGACCCCGCTCCTCAGCGCCATGCAAGGTCTGTCCACTCTCTACACCTACCAGGGCCGCACGGCTGAATGGTCCCGTCTGGTCGCGGTAATTGTGCCCGACTATTGCACCCAGGACGACGCACCCGTCGGCGGGCGGGACGAAGAGTATGTCGTGGTGATGCAGTTCCGTGTGCGCTTGGCACTACAAGAAGAGAGACACCTCGCCAAAGCCGCCGCACTTCAGGAAAAACTGGTCGCATGGGTCCGCCAGCGGGCCGCCAGCGACCTCGCCCTTCCGTCCGACGCCCCGCTGGAGGCGGACCAACGCAACCGTCTGCGGACGTTGAGCGTTGCAGTGGGAACCCTAGGCAACATCTTGCGCGATCAGGGCGACGTCGGGTGCTTGCCCCGCTGCCGGGACGCGATCCATCTGCTGCAGCGCATCGGTGACAAGTTCGCCGAAGCCGTGGCGGAGTTCAACCTTGGCCATTGCTACATGCAAGTACCTGGGATCTGCGACCTTGACGCTGCCGAGGCCGCCTACCAGCGCAGCCTGGATTTGCGCGCCCCCACAGATGCCCTCAGCCGGTCCAAGTGCATCAAGCAAATCGGCATGGTCCACCACGAGCGTTTCAAGGTCGGGACGGAACGGAAGCAGCCTGTGGCGACGCTGTTCCGCCACGTCCAGGCGGCGGAAAGGCACTATCTCGAAGGTCTGGGGCTCTGCCCGAATGACGCACTCACGGAGCTCGCGACACAGCATCACCAATTGGGCGGTCTCTACACAGATGTCGGCAAGGTCGAGAGCGCCCGGCATCATTTGGAGCAGGCCGCACAGTTTCACGTGAAGACTGGCGACCGCCACGGTGCCGGCCAAACGCGTGACGCCATAGCGCTTATGTATTTCAGGGCAGCGGCACGGGAGGACCGTCCGCCCCAGCAGCGCGACTACCTCCTCCGCGCCCAAGCCTATGCGGAGGCCGCTCTCCGCGACTTCCAGCGCTACCAGGGACGCGCAGCGAAGGATGAAGCCGACGCCCAGCGCCTCCTGGACCACGTTCACCAAGCCCTCGCCAAGCTGCCTCTCGAGGCCCAAGACGCGTCGGATTCCTGACACGGTCCGCGTTCCCCGAGGGTCGCCCTGCTGATGCGATAGAACCGAACACTGTGGAGGGCGGGTTGAGTAAGGCTGCCTTGAGATGGGCGGCCGGCGCGCTGACCAGTTTGCGGGTCCCCGGCCTAGTGGGCCTTCAAACTCAATGCTGTAGGTTTCGAAGGTCGAGGAGCCCCGTGTTCGTTGTGCGCGGCTTTAGCCGCGCCCGCCAGCCACTGGGGCCGGCGGGCGCAGCTGAAGCTGCGCACAACAAACCCGACTGGCCACCTACCGATTTGATGTTGAAGGCCCACTAGATGCGCTTCTCTATTCCGAGCCCCCACACGGGAGCTTGGCGTGACTGTTCGCGCTCAATGGGACTCCGCACCCCTCCGGCCGGTCTCGTCGATCCGCTTGAGACCGCGCTGGCGGATCTCGCGGACGCTTGGGGAGCGGCAGGCCCTTCGGATCGGGGAGGGGCCGGTCCTCAGACGGGAGACCGGGCACGTACAGCCTGCCTCCCAGTCTCCCCGGCCCCGCCCAATCCAAACCGGCCCGCCCCCGCGAACGGGGACGGGCCGGTGGGGAGTGCGAGACTGCGACCTGCCTCGTTCGAGGGAATCGGACGGGGGCGGGTCATGCACCGAAAAGCCTTTCGGCCACATCATCCCGGGTGGTGTTGCAATGCTCCGCCACATCTGCCAAGATCGCCGCCAGGGTGCCCACACGAAGCTGCCTATGCAGCGGGACGGTGATGTGGTATTCGCCATTCTGCTGGGTCGTCATCCGCAGATGGCTGCCCGTCTGTCGGGTGACCGAGTAGCCGTAGATAGCCAGCGCCCGGGCGAGGTCGCTCCCCGACACATCGCGCGGAAGTTTCATACGGTGATCACTTCATCGCGGACGAAATGAAGTCGGACCAGTTTCGGTTCCGCCCCCGGCTCGAAATGACAACGAACGGCGTCCCGTACGTTCTCGTGCAAGCCCGCGACATCATCCGCTTCGGTGAAGATCGAGGCACCCAGGGCGCGCGCGGTGAAGCCGCCTTCGGGCGCGCTTTCGACCAGAAAAATGAGTTCGGTCATCTTGTATCTCCAGCAAGACTGCCGCTGGACCGATGGGGGCCGCCGACCCCACGCCTCCGCGGACGATGATCGCAACCTAGTGTCCTGTCAACGTCGTTGCTTGGGGTCGTTCAATTCGTGGCCCCTCGGGGCGCCTCACGAGGCGCCCCTACGCCGACCGGAAGATTCGATGTTGACGGGACACTAGTCATCGCGCGTCTGATCGAGCGGCACGATCGAGCTTGGCCCTGTGGGGCTGGGTCCGCCACTTCGAGGCGGCGCCGCCCGCGACGACCGCACCATTCTAGCGCGGCGTCCACGGTCGAGGCAAGAGCAACTCCGCGCCCCGGGCGGATGGTGGCACGGCCGGCGACGATCACGGCTGCGCACCGGACCCACTGCCCGGCAACCGGGCCTACCGGCCCCGCCGCTTCTCTCCCCCCCCGCCCACCCGCCGCCGCGCGGCCCCAATCCCCCCCCCCCCCCCACCCCCAACGAAACCGGCCCGCCCCCGCGAACGGGGACGGGCCGGTTGTGAGTTCGTGTGCGGGGTCGACGAAGCGCCCGGAGCAGGCGCCGCGGACGCGTCTAGTACATGTCCTCGCCGCCGCCGAAGTCGCCGCCGCCGCCGTGCCCGCCGGCGCCGCCGGGCATCGACATGGCCTTCTTCTCCTTGATCTCGCCCACCATCGCTTCGGTGGTCAGCAACAGGCCGGCGACGCTCGCCGCATTGGTCAACGCCAGGCGCACGACCTTCGCCGGGTCGATGATGCCCATCTTGACCATGTCTACGTACTCGCCCTTGGCGGCATCGAAGCCGTAGTTGCCCTTGCCTTCGAGAATGTTCTGCACCACGACCGCGCCGTGGAAGCCCGCATTCTCGGCAATCTGATGGGCCGGGGCCGTCAGCGCGCGACGCACAATGTCCACGCCGATCGCCTCGTCACCCTTCAGCTTCAGCCCGTCCAGCTTCGGCAGCGAACGGATCAGGGCCACGCCGCCGCCCGGCAGGATCCCTTCCTCGACCGCCGCCTTGGTGGCGTGCAGCGCGTCTTCGATCCGCGCCTTCTTTTCCTTCATCTCGACCTCGGTCGCGGCGCCGACGTTGATCTTCGCCACGCCGCCGGCCAGCTTCGCGAGCCGCTCCTGCAGCTTCTCGCGATCGTAATCGCTGGTCGTGGTCTCGACTTCCTTGCGGATCTGATTGATGCGACCCTGGATCGCCTCGGACTTGCCGGCGCCCTCGAGCACCGTCGTGTTTTCCTTCTCGATCATCACCTTCTTCGCGCGACCCAGGTCGGCGAGCTCGACCTTCTCGAGCTCGATCCCCAGGTCCTCGAAGATCGCCTTGCCGCCGGTCAGGACCGCGAGGTCCTCCCGCATCGCCTTCCGGCGATCACCGTACCCCGGGGCCTTGACCGCGGCGCACTTGAAGACGCCGCGCAGGCGGTTGACGACCAGCGTCGCCAGCGCATCGCCCTCGATCTCCTCGGCGATCAGCAAGAGCGGCCGGCCGGTCTTCGCGACCTTCTCGAGCACCGGGATCAGGTCCTTCACCGCCGAGATCTTCTTCTCGTGGATCAGGATGTACGGATCGTCGAGCACGGCGGTCATGTTCGCCGCATCGGTGACGAAGTACGGGCTGGCGTAGCCGCGGTCGAACTGCATGCCTTCGACCCACTCGACTTCGGTCTTGAGCGTCTTGCCCTCTTCGACCGTGATCACGCCGTCCTTGCCCACGCGCTCCATGGCTTCGGCGATCATGTCGCCGATCTCGGCGTCGTTGTTGGCGGCAATGGCGCCGACCTGGCCGATTTCCTTCTTGCCCTTGACCGGGGTGGAGAAGGACTTGAGCTCGCCGACGATGGACTCGACGGCGCGCGCGATGCCGCGCTGGAGCGACATCGGGTTGGCGCCGGCGACGACGTTGCGCAGGCCTTCGGTGTAGATGGCTTCGGCGAGCACCGTGGCCGTGGTGGTGCCGTCGCCCGCGGTGTCGCTGGTCTTGGAGGCGACTTCCTTCACCATCTGGGCGCCCATGTTCTGGTAGGCGTCCTTGAGCTCGATCTCCTTGGCGACGGTGACGCCGTCCTTGGTGACCAGGGGCGCGCCGAACTTCTTCTCGATGATCACGTTCCGGCCGCGCGGTCCGAGCGTGACCTTGACCGCCTTCGCCAGCGTGGCCACGCCGTCGCGGATCAGCTCGCGGGCCTGCTGGTCGTACATGATGCGCTTCGCCGCCATGCTGCGTAACTCCTCAGGGTTCATGGGAAGATTTGCGGGGATCGCCGACCGGCGCGCGCCGGGCGGCGTCAGGATCGGGAGATTACCTGACTACTCGACGATCGCCAGAACGTCCTCTTCGGGCATCAGCAGGTAGTCCTTGCCGTCGAGCTTGACTTCAGTGCCGGCGTAGGAAGCGAAGATGATCCGGTCGTTCTTCTTGACCTGGACCTTGGCGCGCGTGCCGTCGTCGAGCAAGCGGCCTTCGCCGATCTCCATCACGCGCCCCTCGCGCGGCTTCTCCTTCGCCGAATCCGGCAGGACGATCCCGCCCTTGGTCTTTTCCTGCGCTTCCAGCCGCTCAACCAGGATCTTGTCGCCCAGCGGTTTCACGTTCATCGAAGGCCTCCTTCGGTCGTTCCGGTTTTCTCATGCTGACAATACACCTCGGGGCGGGTCCATCAAGCAACTGTCATGCCGCGAGACGCCGCAGAGACGGCATCTTGGTCGTGCCACAACCACCCATTCTGCAAATGGTTACGCGTCGGCCGTGGGCCAGGGGAAGGAGCGGCACGGGGGACGAAGTGCGAAAGCTGGCAGCAGCCGGGAGGTTGCCCTGTCAGAATGACAGCGGGGCGCGGGGGGGGGCGACGGTACGAAGCAGGGGGGGGAATGCTGCTCATTGATTCGCGCCTGGGGGGTATGGTAGATTTTTGTCGAGTTCCCGCGGAGGCACGCATGAAAATACTCTCTCCACTGGTACAATCCTGTATTCTGCTGTTCTGGCTGGCGATGACGGGGCTCCTGGTGAAGCGGGAGATCCTGCCGGGACTCTGGCTGGAGGCGGACCCCTCGTACGCGGCGGCGCTGTCGCGCCGGCTCACCACCGAGGACACGCACACGCGCATCGAGTGCTTTGGGCGGCGGGTGGGCGACTCGCGGACGACAATCCGGCCGGAATCGGATGGGACCTACCTGATCGAGACGCTGACGCGGATGGACGCGGGCGTACCGGAGCTGGCGGGTCTGACCATCCACAGCCTGTCGACGGTGGACTTTACGTACCGCTTGCGCCGGGTCACGGTCGCCCTGCGCTCCGCCGCCGCCAACGCCACGCTGCGCGGGTTCGTGCACGGCGACGAACTGGAGCTGATCACCGAGACCGAGGGCGGGGAGCGCCGGGTCGAGCGGATGCCGTATGTAGCGAGCGGCACGGCCTCGAACGGACTCTCCCCCTTCATCAACATGCCGCACCTGACCGTGGGCAAGAGCTGGAACATCCAGATGATCGATCCGTTCACGCAGCACGCGGAGTGGACGACGGCGCGCGTCGAGGAGCTGGTCGAGATCCGCTGGAACGATCGACCGGTCGAGTGCTTCCTGGTGACGGCGCGCGCCGGCGGGCGCGTGGCGCGCGCCTGGATCGACCGCGAGGGGCGCATCCTGCGCGAGGAGCCCTTCCCCGGTCTGGTGATGATCCGCGAGGTGCGCTAGGTGATCGAGCTCGACCACGTAACCAAGAAGTTCGGCGGCAAGACCGCCGTGGACGATCTCTCGCTCGCGATCCCGAAGGGGGAGCTGTTTGCCTTCCTCGGGCCGAACGGCGCGGGGAAGACGACGGCGATCAAGATGATCGCGGGCCTGCTCCGCCCCACCCGCGGCACGGTGCGCATCAACGGGGCCGACATCAACGACCAACCGCTCGCGGCCAAGCGTATGCTCGGGTATGTTCCGGACCAGCCCTACCTCTACGACAAGCTCTCCGGGCGCGAGTTCATGCGCTTCATCCGCGACATGTACGGCATGAGCGGCGAGGCGCTGGAGGCCGAGACGACGCGGCTGATCGACCTGTTCGGCATGAGCGGGTACGTCGACGAGCTGACCGAGACCTACTCCCACGGGATGAAGCAGCGGCTGGTGCTGGCGGCGACGCTCCTGCACCAGCCCGCGGTGCTGGTGCTCGACGAACCGATGGTCGGGCTGGATCCGCAGTCGATGCGGCTGGTGAAGGACCTGCTGCGGCGGCTGGCGCAGGGGGGCATCACGGTCCTGATGTCCACCCATCTGCTGGCCGTTGCCGAAGAATGCGCCGACCGCATCGCGATCATCAACCACGGGCGCGTGGCCGCGCTCGGCACCCCCGCCGAAATCCGCGCGCGCGACGGGCGCGGCGAAACCATGGAACAGTTCTTCCTGCGCATCTGCGCGGGCGACGGCGGCTAACGGGATCCAGCACCCCTACGGCGGCACCTGCACCTCCTGGTCGCGGTCGTCGTCGTCGTCGTCGTCGTCGTACTCGTACTCGTACTCGTACTCGGGCTCGGGCTCGAACGCGCAGGGCGTTCGAGTACGAGTACGAGTACGCGTACGACGACGCGGACCAGGCCGAAACGCGGAGCTGTCCAGCAACCCCAGGTGTGGGGTACGATGAGCCGGAGGCGCCCCCCCGATGCACGGCCTCTACGTCCTGTTCCACAAGTCCATCCGCGAGCTGCGCAACCGCTCCCGCACGCTCACCCACTCCCGCCTCAAGGTCGCCGTCATCACCTTCTTCGCGGTCGGCTTCTGGTTCGGCCTCTACCTCCTCTTCCGCGAAGGCTTCTCCTTCCTGTGCAATTTCCCCGACCTCCTCGACTGGGTGATGGAGTACCTGCTCTCGCTCTTTTTTTTCTCGCTCACCCTGATGCTCGTCTTCTCGAACGGCATCATCGGCTACACCGGCCTCTTCCGCGCCCGCGAAACCTGGTTCCTCATGAGCCGCCCGATCCCGCCGGGAGAGATCTTCCTCTACAAGTACTCCGAAGCCGTCATCTTCAGTTCGTGGGCCTTCCTCTTCCTGGGCACGCCGCTCATGGCCGCCTACGGCCGCGTGCAAGGCGCCGGCCCGGCCTTCTACGTGCTTACCCTCCTCCTGTTCCTGCTCTTCATCTTCATCCCCGCCGCGATCGGGACCGGCATGGCCCTCCTGATCGCCCGCTTCTTCCCGCGCAGCAAGAAAGCCCTCTTCCTCAGCCTCGGCGCGCTCGGCCTCCTCCTGCTCGTGCTCGCCAGTTCCAAGATCCTCAGCCTGCGCGGCGTCACCACCCCCTTCAGCGGCCTGTGGATGAAGGGCGTCCTGGAGCGCTTCGACTTCGCCCAGAAGCCCTACCTGCCGAGCTTCTGGGTCGCGCGCGCGGTGATCTCGCTGGCGCGCCAGCCGGCCATGGACGTCGAAGCGAGCATGTTTTATTTTGGCGAGATCCTGGCGTGGAGCCTGTTCCTGGTCTGGCTGGCGTGGCGCGCGGCCGAGCGCTGGTACCTACGCGCCTGGTCCCTCTGCCAGAGCGCGAACCCCAAGCCGCGCCGCGCCGGCCGCAGCCGGTTCGAGGATCTCCTCTATCGCGCCCTCTTCTTCCTCGATCCCCAGCTCCGCCACATCGTGGGGAAGGACCTCAAGACCTTCCTTCGCGACCCGGTCCAGTGGTCCCAGTTTCTCATCTTCTTCGGACTGCTCTTCATCTACTTCCTCAACCTCCGCACCCTCTCCTACGACGAGAAGGCCGCCGGCTGGAAAGTCATGATCTCCGTGCTCAACCTCTCCGCCACCGCCCTCACGCTCAGCACCTTCACCAGCCGCTTCGTCTTCCCCCAGCTCAGCCTCGAAGGCCGGCGCTTCTGGGTCATCGGCATGGTCCCCATGCGGCGCTCCTCCATCCTCCTCGGCAAGTTCGCCTTCAGCTTCGTCGGGTCGACGGTAATCAGCGAGCTGCTCATCCTCATCTCGACCGCGATGCTGCGCATGCCCGTCGAACTGTCGCTGCTCCACGCCCTCACCATGCTCGCCATCTGCTTCGGCCTGTCCGGGCTTTCGGTCGGGCTGGGCGCGATGTACCCGAGCTTCAACGAGGACAACCCCTCCAAGATCGTCGCCGGCTTCGGGGGCACGCTCAACCTGGTCCTCAGCCTGTTCTTCGTCGTCCTGATCATCGCGCTGGAGGCGGGTCCCTGCCATCGCTACTACGCGCTCGGCGCGATCGGCGATGCGGAGTTTCGGCAATCGCTCGGCGTGTCGCTGACCGGCATCTTCGCGCTGTCGGCCCTGGCCTACGCGCTGCCGATGGCCCTCGGACGGCGCGCGCTGGAACGGGCGGAGCCGTAGGACCACGAAGGCGGGAAAAGGACCACGAAGAGAGACGGGAACACGAAGGGCCACGAATCGGGAACCACCAAGGGCCACGAAGTGGGGGCCACGACGGCTCGCGACGGATCGGGGAGCTTGGAGTGCGGCTCCGGTCTCGCCGTCGCAGGCCGTCGTGGCCCGCGTCTTCGTGGCCCTTCGTGCGTCCCGTCTTCGTGGCCCTTCGTGTTCCCGTCGTCCTTCGTGGCCCTTTGCCTGCCTTCGTGGCCCGCTCACACCCGCATGGTCGTGAGTCCCGGCGCTACCGCCAGCGTCGGCTGCGTCGCCGCCTGCACCTCCGCCACGGTCACGCCCGGCGCCAATTCCTCCAGCCGCAGCCCCTCCGGCGTCACGTCGATCACCGCCCGATCGGTGATGATCCGGTGCACGCACTTCACCGCCGTCAGCGGCAGGTCGCAGCGCCGCAGGATCTTGTGCACGTTCCCCTTCGCCGTGTGCTCCATCATCACGATCACGCGACGCGCGCCCGCCACCAGGTCCATCGCCCCGCCCGCGCCCTTCACCATCTTGCCCGGGATCATCCAGTTCGCCAGGTCCCCCTCCTCCGACACCTGCATCGCGCCCAGGATACAGGCGTTCACCTTACCCCCGCGGATCATCGCGAAGGAGTCCGCGCTCGAGAAGTAGCAGGAGCCCTTGATCTCGGTGACCGTCTGCTTGCCCGCGTTGATCAGGTCCGGGTCCTCCTCGCCCTCATAGGGGAACGGCCCCACCCCCAGCATGCCGTTTTCGGACTGCAGGACCACGTCCACGCCGGGCGGGATGTAGTTCGCGACCAGGGTGGGCATGCCGATGCCCAGGTTGACGTAGTAGCCGTCGCGCAGCTCCTGGGCCGCGCGCCGGGCGATCTCTTCGCGCGTAAGCGCCATGGCGGTCTCCCCTCGGATTGGCAGGGTCGGGCGGGAGGATGCGATCTCAGTTCGTCGGGCGCGGCCGCACGGTCCGCTGCTCGATCGGCTTCTCGTAGCCGGCGCCCCGGAAGATCCGGTGCACGTAGATTCCCGGCGTATGGACGCCGTCCGGGTCCAGCGCGCCGACCGCCACCAGCTCCTCGACCTCCGCGATGCAGGTGGTGGCGCAGGTCGCGACCATCGGATTGAAATTGCGGGCGGTCCGCCGGTAGAGGAGGTTGCCCCAGGCGTCGCCCTTCCAGGCCTTGACGAACGCGAAGTCCGCCTTGAGCGGCCGCTCGAGCACGACCATGCGGCCGTCGAGCTCGCGGGTCTCCTTGCCCTTGGCCAGCTCGGTGCCGTAGCCGGAGGGGGTGTAGAAGCCCGCGATGCCCGCCCCGCCGGCGCGCAGCCGCTCGGCCAGCGTGCCCTGCGGGCAAAGCTCCACTTCGAGCTTGCCCTCGAGGAAGAGGCGCTCGAAGATCTTGTTCTCGCCCACGTAGCTGGAGACCATCTTGCGCACCTGGCCGTTGGCGAGCAGCACGCCCAGCCCCTTCGCATCCGTCCCGCAGTTGTTGCTGATCAGGGTGAGATCGCGCACGCCCTTCCGATGCAGGGCACGGATCAGGTTCTCGGGATTGCCGCACAGGCCGAAGCCGCCGACGGCGATGACCGCGCCGTCGGTCACGTCGCGGATCGCTTCATCGGCGGATGCGATGCGCTTGTCCATGTCGTTCCTCACGTCGGGCGGGTGGATGGAATCAGGTTGATCCTGCAGCACGATCCGGAGCACTCGGGGCGCGGCGGATTCTACCGTTCGGGGCGGGCTGCGGCAACGAAAAGGCGCGCCCCGCCCCCGCCCCCTACTTGATCGGCGGGACGAAGGGCAAGGTGCGCGCGAAGTACCACGAGAGCAGGAAGACGATCGGCAGATGGACCGCGAGCTG
>JACRIP010000227.1 GCA_016220045.1 Planctomycetota bacterium | reverse complement strand
CCTGCCCGCTCCCGCCGGCCCCAACCCGGAGGTTCGGATGCGCCTGACTCCCGTCGCCCTCCTCGGCGCCGCCCTCGTGGCCGCCGCCGTCCTCGGCCTCGCCCCGACGTCCGCGCCCGCCGCGCCCACCCCCTCCGCCCGGCCCGGCATGGGAGCCATGCCCTTCGCCGGCGGCGTCACCTTCCGCGTCTGGGCCCCAAACGCCTCCGCCGTCGCCGTGGCCGGCGACTTCAACGCCTGGTCCGCGACCGCCACCCCCCTCGCCCGCGAGTCCGGCGGGACCTGGTCCGCCGACGTCCCCGCCGCCGCCGCCGGCCAGAAGTACAAGTACGTGATCACGAACGGCGCCGCCACCCTCTGGCGCAATGACCCGCGCGCCCGCGCCGTCACCACCTCGGTCGGCGAGTCGATCGTCGTCAACCCCGCCTACGATTGGTCCACCCTCGACACCGCCTCCACGCTCTTCGCCGACGGCTTCGAAGGCGCCGCCCTCGACCCCGGCTGGACCGCCTCCGGCACCGGGCCCTACCTGGTCGCCCGCTCTACGACCTACAAGGCCGCCGGCACGCGCGGCCTGGTCCTCCACGCCTCGCGCACCGGCACCTACGCGACCAGCCGCCTTACCCATACGGTGAACCCCGTAGGCTTCGCCGCGCTCCAGCTCAGCTACAAGGTCCGCAACGTCGGCGACGAGACCCACACCCAGGACGGCGTGTTCTTCTCGACCACCGGCACCTCCTGGATCAAACTCGCGGGCTTCCCCGCGGTCTCCACCGCCTTCGCGACGGTCACGCTCAACCTGCCCGCGAGCGCCGGACCCTTCTCGCTCCGCTTCCAGCAGTACGACAACGGCAAACTCCCCGGCGATGGCGTCGCGCTCGACGACGTGCGCGTCACCGGCCGCCCCGTGGCCCCGCCCTTCGCCACGCCCGCCTGGAATGAAATGGTCGTCTACGAAATGCACATCGGCACGTTCAACGACGCGCCCGGCGGAACGCCCGGCACCTTCGACACCGCCAGCGCCCGGCTCGACGGCCTCGCGGACCTCGGCATCAACGTCATCGAAGTGCTGCCGGTCGCCGAGTTCGCCGGCGACTACTCCTGGGGCTACAATCCCGGCCACCCCTTCGCCGTCGAGGGCGCGTACGGCGGACCCGCCGCCTTCAAGCGCTTCGTCAAGGCCGCCCACGCACGCGGCATCGCGGTCGTCGTCGACGTGGTCTACAACCACTTCGGCCCCAGCGACCTCGCGCTCTGGCAGTTCGACGGCTGGAGCGAGAACGGCAAGGGCGGCATCTACTTTTTCAACGACTGGCGCTCCGCCACGCCCTGGGGCGACACGCGCCCCGACCTGGGCCGCGGCGAGGTCCGCTCCTACCTGCGCGACAACGCGCTGATGTGGCTCGACGAATACCGCTGCGACGGGCTGCGCTGGGACTCGACCGTGAACCTGCGCACCCAGAACAACGGCGGCGGCGGGGAGATCCCCGAGGGCTGGGGGCTCATGCAGTGGATCAACGACGAGATCAACCGTACGGCCGGCTGGAAGATCTCGATCGCGGAAGACTTGCAGTCGAACGAGTGGATCTCGAAGCCGACCGGCGCGGGCGGCGCGGGGTTCGACGCGCAGTGGGACGCGCGCTTCGTGCATCCGGTGCGCGCGGCGGTGATCGCGCCGAGCGATGCCGCGCGCAGCATGAGCTCGGTGGCCGACGCGATCCGCGAGACCTACACCGGCGACGCCTTTCAGCGCGTGATCTACACCGAGTCGCACGACGAGGTCGCGAACGGCAAGTCGCGCGTGCCCGAGGAGATCTATCCGGGGAACGCCGGAAGCTGGTACTCGCGCAAGCGCTCGACCCTGGGGGCGGCGGTGGTGGCGACCGCTCCCGGCATTCCGATGATTTTCCAGGGGCAGGAGATGCTGGAGGACGGCTGGTTCACCGATACCGACCCGCTCGACTGGGCGAAGGCGACGACCTACGGCGGCGTGCGCGCGCTCTATCGCGATCTCTTCCGGCTGCGGCGGAACTTCGGCGACCGCACGCGCGGCCTGCGCGGCCAGGGCGTGAACGTCCACCACGTCAACGACGCGGACAAGGTACTCGCCTGGCATCGTTGGCAGCACGGCGGCCCCGGAGACGACGTAGTGATCGTGGCGAATTTCTCGAGCCGCAGCTTCTCCGGCTACAACCTCGGCTTCCCGCGCGGCGGGACCTGGAAGGTGCGCCTGAACAGCGACTGGAACGGCTACTCGGCGGACTACGGGAACTTCCCGAGCTACGACACGACGGCGAATCCGGGCGGGCGGGACGGGATGGGGTACAACGCGAACGTGGGCGTGGGGCCGTACAGCGTGGTGATCCTGTCGCAGGAGCCGTAGCGGGCGGGCACCGGGGGGCCCGGGCGGGAGGTTGAGAGGCGGGCGATTGTCTCATTGGGCGACTGTCGCATTGTCTCATTGATTCTCCGGCGATCCTGCTCGCTGGGCTCGAGCCCCGGTCAGCGACTCGTTCGTAGTTCCGCCTTCAGAGGCTGTCGCAATAGTCGCCGGCCGGGCCACCCCGGGGCGGACACAGGGGTCCGCCCCTACCAAAAACCGTGATTTGGCGTAGGGGCGGACCCCCGTGTCCGCCCCGCCAGCGCGCCGATTCCGCCCTACCGGCACCTTTTGCGACCGCCTCTTCAGGCGGAACGTCTCCCCACCGGATGTTGCACGTCGGCCGGGACGCGTCGGCTCGTCGCTGCGGCGCCAGGGTCCCGCGCGGTGGCGTCGGCCGCGCTGTCCGCTCTCCGGTCATCCGGTAGTCGCCGGAGCGGCCTCAGCCCCCCGCCCCCGCCTCCCCCGCCGCGGTGCGCTTCCGTGCCACACGGCTTCCGCGTCGCGGCCGGTTCGCCTGCGCTGTCCCTTGGCGCGGCGTCAGTTGCGGCAGCTCTCCTATTGCGGCGCGAAATGTGTTAGGCTTCCTGGATTCCCCGTCCACCCTCGGAACCCAGGAGGCCGCCGCATGCCCCGCCGCTCCACGATCCCGACCTTGAACGCTGCCGCCGCCGCTGGGCTGTTAGCCGGCGCGCTCGTCGTCGCCGTCGCCGCTGCAGCGACCCTCGTCCCCGCCTGGGCGGAGCCGATCCCCGTCCCACCCCCGGCCGCTCCCGCCGCCCCCGCTGAGCCCGCCGCGCCGGCCGCCGCACCGCCGATCGCGCTCGGCGAGCGCGTCGCGCGTTTCACCTTCTTCGACATCCGCTACCTCGAGCGCTCGCTCGACGATTTCAAGGAGCGGGCGGCGTTCGTCGTCGTCTTCGTCGCCGACGCCTGCCCGCTCGCCGGGCGTTACCTGGCGCGGCTGGCGGAAATGGAACGCGAATACCGGGCGCGCGGCGTGCAGTTCCTGGCCGTCAACGAGGAGCCGGGAGCGAGCGTGGTGCAGGTGGCGGCGGCGGCGGTGGACCACGGCCTGGAGTTCCCGCTGGTGAAGGACCTGGACGGCGGGGTGGCGCGGGCGGTCGGCGCGACGCGGACGCCGGAGGTGGTCGTGCTGGACGCGGCGCGGCGGCTGCGCTACCGCGGGCGCATCGACGATCAGTATCGCCTCGGCGGCGAGAAGCCGGCGGCCGGGCGCGCGGACCTGCGGGCAGCGCTCGAGGATGTGCTGGCGGGCGTCGAGGTGCGCGTGCCCGAGACCACCGTGGACGGCTGCCGCATCACCTTCCCGGCGGCGCCGGGGGGCGTGCCGGCCGGCGCCTCCGTCCCGGCCGCGGCGGCGACTCCGGTGCCGACCTGGGCGGAACACATCGCGCCGATCCTGCGCGCGCACTGCCAGTCCTGCCATCGGGAGGGGGGGGACGGACCCTTCTCCCTGACCGCCTACGAGGATGCGCGGCGGCGGGCGGCGGTGATCGCCGAGGCCGTGGAATTGGGGCGGATGCCGCCCTGGTTCGCCGACCCGCGCTACGGGCACTTCGAGAACGCGCGCGGGCTGACGGACGAGGAGCGGCGCGCGGTGCTCGCCTGGGCCCGGGGCGGAGCGCCCGCGGGCGACCCGGCGTGCGCGCCCGAGCCGCTGCCGCCGGTCAAGAGCAAGTGGAAGATCTCGCAGCCCGACCTCGTGCTGAGGCTGGAGAAGGAAATCAAGGTCCCCGCCACCGGGTACATGCCGTACCAGTATGCGCCGCTGCACCAGGTCAGCTTCCTGCCGTATCTTTTCACCGAAGACACCTGGGTGCAGGAGATCCAGATCCTGCCGCGCAACCGCCGCGTGCTGCATCACGCGAACCTCTTCTGGGCGGACGCGCGCGAGCCGAAGAAGAGCCATCACTTCATCTGCGGCGAGGTCCCGGGCGGCGAGCCGATGCGCCTGGCCGAGGGCACCGGCTTCATGATCCCGAAGGGGGCGGTGCTTGCGCTGCAGATGCACTACGTGCCGTGCGGGGTGGAGGCCAGCGACCTGATCAGCGTGGGCATCGTCTACGCGAAGTCCCCGATCCATCGCCGGCTGCAGCATTTCGAGGTGCACAACTCGGACTTCACGATCCCGGCGGGTGCGCCGGCGTACGAGGTGAAGGCGTCGAAGCGGCTGGAGCGGGACTCGACCGGGCTCGGGATGCACGTGCACATGCACCTGCGCGGGCGGGACATGCGGTTCGCGGCGGTCTATCCGTGCGGCATGCGCGAGCCGCTCTTGCTGGTGCCGAACTACAGCTTCGACTGGCAGGTGCCGTACGTCTGGGCGGACGGGGGGAAGAAGTTCCCGGCGGGGACGGTGATCGAGTGCACGGCGCACTACGACAATTCGGCGTTCAACCCGTACAATCCGGACGCGACGCAGCCGGTGCCGGAGGGGCAGGAGACGGTCAACGAGATGATGTTCGGGTTCTTTTTTTTCATCGAGGAGGGGGAGGACCCGAACGTGACGCCGGACCCGAAGACGGGGCGGGCGGTGAAGGCGGAGGGGGGCGAGGGTGCGCCGGGTGCGGAGCCCAACGCGGGCGAGTCGGCGGCGGTCAAGGACGGAGCGGCCCTTGGCGGGGAGGGGTCGGGGCGGTAAGATGGGCCGCGGCCGACGGAGGTGGGTGCGGGTTGGTCGGCGGCACCCAGCGACCGCTCGGGAGTCGGAGGTGAGGGACACGCAATGGGCGACTTTCCGGCTCTCTTCGCGACGGTTGCGCTCGTCTGGATGCTGGGCGAGGTGGCGTGCGGCTGGCGTTGGGCGGCAACGGGCGGCCGGCGCCCCGCGAGTCCGCTGCGTTGGCTGCTGCGCGGGTGGACCCTCCGCCTGCTGGCCGGGCTCGCTGCGGTCGCGGCGGCGGCCGGCCTGGCCTTCGCGCCGGTGCAACACCTTACGCTTGAACCCTGGCTGCTGCCGTTCTCGGTGGCCGTGCCCCTGATCGGGGGCCTGCTCGAACGGGACCGCCACGCGCGGGTGCTCTACGTACGGCGAATCCCCTGGATACTGGCGGCGGCGTTTCTCGGCGGCGCGCTGGTTGCGACCTTTACCGCCCGGCATGTCGACACGGTCTCGCGCTACTGCGCTCCGGCTGGGGCGGCAACCCTCCTCGGCGGAGTTGCGGCGGGGCTGGCACTGGGGCACGCGGGGAGGAGGGGGGCGCTCGCCTGGTGGCCTGGGCTGGCATGGGGCGTTGGGTCACTGCTCGGCTGGTGGGCGCTGGAGCCGCGCGAAGCGGCGACTACGTACGCCCACGGGCATCCAGGCCTGGTCCTCGCCGGGCTCGTGCCGGCCGTGACCGCCGCCGTGATCGGACACGCCGGCGACCTGCTGGAGCAGGGGCGACGTCCGCGCGTGCGGTTTGCGCCGGCGGCTGCGCTGGCGCTGGCACTCGTCCTCGGTGCCGGGATGGGACGCGACCGCCTCTCGGAGCGGGAGTCGCCCGCCAACTCCGGCTCTGCGTTGTCGCCGTGGATGATTGATGGGGTACGCGAAGCGGCTACCAGCTCTCCGGGCACCCTGGCCGTCCTGTGGTCTCGCCTCGGGGGTGGCAATGCAGACTCGCCGGAAGTGCTGGGTCGTGCGCGGAGTTGGGACGGGGCGGTACTCCTGTTCTGGTGGTTGGGCGTGATGCTTCTCGCGTGCGCCGTGCTCGGTCGCGTCCCGGCGGCAGAGCCCGCCCCGGGGTGGGATGGGGCAGGGGTGCGGTGTGCCCTGGCGTTGGCGTTGGGGGGCGCAGCGGCGATCTGGGCCGCCGGAGCACGGGTTCATGTCGGCGGGGGCACGCCGCACTTCCTTCCGCTCGCGGTTTCGTACATTCCGCTCGCCGCCGTGGGGTTGGGGCTGTCGTCCACGTGCCCCCTGACGGCGCTGGCCTCCGGCCTGTTGCTCGTGGTCGGTTTCGCTCTGCCGATCTACAGTGTTGCACCGATCAGCGAGTGGAACTTCTGGTGGACGCCGCACTCCGCACGCGCGGCGGAGCTGTTGCCGGGAGTCCTGGCGGCGCTCGTGGTGGCCCCGCTGGATGTGGGCGCCCAGCGGCTTGGCGGCCACGCGCTCTCGCGACGTGCCCGAACGTCCCTGCTCTGGGTGACGGTGATCGTGCTGGGGTTCGGGTTGTGGGGGGCATGGCCGAGCCGGTCGTAGAACCCGGATTGGCGCCGGCCCCGGCTGCGGACCTGGAGCACGCTTGGCCCTCTCGCATGCGTGAGGGCGAGCATGGTGCCGAAATCCAGGTCGTGCGTGAAGACAACATGACTGTTCGCCAGCGCCCATCCCATGATCACCGCATCGTCGGCGTGTGGGTCGCCAAGCGTGGACCAGTGGAGCGCCGCCCAGCCCTGCTTCGAGAGGGCGGCGACCCACTCCGGGGACAGGTTCATGTCGATGACCAGCTTGACGCTCATGTGGCGACCAGGGGTTCTTCGCGCTCTTCGAGCCTCCAGGCGGCATAGGCCAATGCCGCATCAACGTCCTCGGGCTCCAAGTAGGGATAGGCCTGTAGAATCCGTTCGCGCGACGTCCCGCCGGCCAGTAATCCCAGGATGGTCCCGACGGTGACCCGCAGGCCACGAATGCAGGGCTTTCCGCCCATGACCGCAGGGTCGAGGGTGATGCGCTCGATCTGCATGTGAGGGTTCCTCGATGCGCCGCTTCAGTTTCAGTCTCGGGTTCAACGCCGGTCGCTGGTCCCTCTGTGCCTCTTGGAGGATAGCAGCCGGCCCGGTCCCGATCAATGGGGATCTGGGTGCATGGGTGCCCAGCCGCCGGGTCGCGCGCCTCGTCATCACTTGCGCGACCGGGTCAATGGCCCCGGCGCGACGATCCACTCGGGACCCGCCGCCGCCTCACCGTTCGCCCGTCGCCCGCCGCGCCCCCCCCCCTCCCCCCTACCTCCCGCCGCAGAACCGCATCACGTTCGCCCCCGCCGGATCGCTGCCCGCCAGGTAGTAGCTGCCGTTCGAGCCCATCGTATTGCCGGCCTGCAAGTACCAGTTGAACTCGTTCGGGTTGCGGTCGGCGTACACGATCTGGCTCTGACCCGGGCCCTTCGGCGCCGGATCGAAAACGTACAGCCGCCCGTCCCGGTCCCGCCCCATCAGGATCGTGTGATCGTTCGGCACCGCATCCTTGACCGCCGGCGGCGTCTTCGGCCACTCAATGACATACCGGATCGCCTCGCCCGGCTGCATGCCGTTGATGGTCTGGTTGAACTGCGCCTGCGTCAGCGGCCCGTTGGCGACGTTGCGCGTGTTCGGCTGCCCCAGGTTGTTCATGCTGCTCGGCCACAGCCCCACCGGGCCCGTCGCCGCCCCCTGGTTCTGGTAGTAGTGCGCCATGATCTCGAGCAGCATGCCCGAGTCGTTGTGGTCCATGCTGGTGCTGTCGAGCCGGTCGCGGATGCGCGACAGCTCGCGCAGCGCGCGGTCCGGCGGGATCGGCGCAATGCCGCCCGGTTGCTGCGCGAACGGCTGCCGCCCCTGCTGGATCTGCCGCGCCATGTCGTCGATCACGCGCCGCACCGCGTCCGGCCCGCACATCACCGCCGCCGCAAGGTGCGACGTGCGCGTGCAGCGCTGCGGGTCGAAGACCGTGTCCGCGCGCTGGTCGATCTGCGTCAGGTCGGTCAGGATCGCCGCCGGGTCCCACCCCGACGGATTCCCCAGGTTGCCGCCGTTGTAGTGCGCCTGGTTGCCCGCCGGGATGTTCCGCCCGCTGGCCGGCGCGACCAGGTTCGGCCCGACGCCCGGCACCGTCGAAGGATTCGGGTTGTTGGTCGCCGGAATGGCAAGCGCGTTGAGCGGCTGGACCTGGTCCATCTCGTAGCGTTCGGTGTAGACCCCGCCGCCGCCCAGCGCTTTCGTCGCCGTCTTGTAGCGGCGCGCCACCATCATGCCGAAGGCGGTGAGCACCACCATCACCAAGAGCGCCACGACGCCGATGATGATGACGTATTCCGAGGAGACGGCGCCGCGGCGCGCGCCCCCGAACCGACGCAGCGTACTCTTCATCTACTTCTCCTCCACGCTTTTCACGGTCCGGAAGCCCACCCACGGGGCGCGGAAGCGGCGATCCACCGACCAGCGGGCGAAGACCCGGCCCGCCGACGCCGGCTGCGACCAGGAGCCGCCGCGCAGGACCTTCGTCTCCCCGTTCGTCGGCCCGGCCGGGTCGTGCTTCGGGGCTTCGCCGTAGTAGGTCGGATCGTACCAGTCGGCGCACCACTCGGCGACGTTGCCCGCGAGGTCCCAGGCGCCGGACGCGGTCGCGCGCCCGCCCGCGAGGCGGCCGACCGGGAGCGGCGCGTCGCCCAGCTCCTTGAAGAGCTGCGCGCGGTTCCAGAAGGCCTCGTCCGCGCCCCACGGATACGGTTGATCCCCGGTGCGCGCCAGCCGCTCCCATTCGGCCTCGGTCGGCAGTCGCCGGTCGCGCGCGGCGGCGAAGGCGTACGCGTCGAACCAGTCCACGCCGGTGACCGGGTCGTAGGGCCGCTGATCGGCGGTCGTCGCGTCCCACGTCGCGGGCGTGTGGTCCTTGCCCGGCGGCTCGTCCTTGTGGCACCGGGCGTGGGCGGCGGCAGCGTACTTCAGGAATTCGCCGTATTGGCGGTTGGTGACCTCGAAGAGATCGGCCTCGAAGGCGGAGAGCGTGCGCTCCCGCTGCGGCGTCAGGCCGGGACCGGCGGACCAGCCCTGGTTGAACTTGCCGCGCGCGACGAAGACGGAGGGAAAGCGCGTCGGGCTGCAGCGGACCTCCAGCCGGTCGCCCTTGACCTCGAGGAGCACGGTGCGCTCGGCATGCGGCGAACGCTGCATGAGCGGCAGCTTGTCCGCGTCCACGACCGCGGGATCGACGTCCGGCGGCAGCAGGTGCATCTTCACCTCGGCGGCAGGGGCGATCGTGAGCGTAGTCCCCGAGTCGGCCGGCGCGCCGCCGACGAAAAGCCGGTAGAGGCGGCAGGTCGGCGTCGCCGGGGCATAGGTCACGGTGTAGGTGCCCGCGGGGAGCGCATGGGCCTGGCGGTGGAAGCCGTCGCCCGGGGCCGGGCGCTCGATCGACCAGTATGGTTGGGCCGCGAGGTCCATCGCCCGGTCCTCGACGACGAGGAGCGAGGCGATCGGCGAGTTCCAGACGAGCGTGCCCCAGGCGGCGGGAGCGACGGGAAGACGCACACCCTGGCGCGTGCGGTAGAGATGGCCGTTCATTCGGGCGTTCACCTGAACTACCAGCTCGACCACTTCGGTGCGCACCGCGGGGTGGAGGGTGGCGGCGCAGGCGTGCTTGATCTCGCGGCGGGCGCCGGCGGCGAGATCGGTGATCTCGAGGTCGGGCTGGTCGAAGGCGGCCCGTCCTTCGGGCTCGCTCCAGGAAACGCGGGCGCGTTCGACGGCGGCGGTCGCGCGATTCTCGATGACCAGGGAAAGTTCCTGAGCGGCGCGCGCGCGCAGCGGCGCGGCGGCAGCGAGGGTGACGACGAGAGCGGGCGGAGTCTCGAGCGGGATGGAAAGCTCCTGGGCGCCGAGGGCGCGGTCGCCGTCGGCGAACGCGACGGTGAGTTTCAGTACGCAGCCGGCGGGGGCTGCGGCGGGAAGGCGTACGCGCAACTGGCCGGCGGCGGCGGCGGTGATTTCGGTGCGGCCGCTGGCGGCGCCGGGCGCGAGGGCGCCGAAGTCGAGCGTGCGGGCGAGAATTTCGACGGCGGGAGCCGGGGCGGCGGCGCCGGCAAGTTCAAGCGCCGCGCGTTCGAGGGTGGCGCGGAGTCGTTGCGTGCGCTCGGCGCCGTGCCACGCCACGCCGAGCGCGATCGCCAGCGTCTCGCCGGGGTTGGCCACCCCGTTGCGGGTGCCCCAGGAAGCGTCCCCGCCTTCCTCCTCGCTGAGGACATAGGGCGCGAAGGCGCCGTCCGGGGTGTGGAAGGAGACGAGTTCGATGTCGGCGGCGGCGGCGGGCGCGGCGGCCCAGAGCACGACGAACGCGACGAACGGGACCAGGGCGAAGAACCGGGTCATGCGACCTCCGGGGTGATGGGAGAGCTACCGGACCTCTTCTGGATGGCGGATCATTGTTCCGTCGAGGGACAGACCATGGCTGGCGAGGTTTAGGCGTTTGGAGGTTTAGGCGTTTGGGGCGGTTGAATGCGCGGACAAGGCTCGCCTTCACCCTGACCCCGGTCTCGGAGAATCTGGAAAGCCCGTCCGCAAGTCAGGGCGCCGTAATCACCCGAGCACCCAATCGCTCAATCGCGCAATCGAACCACGCGAACCATCGCTTTCATCAACGGTCCTGGCCCGACTCAGGTTGCCGGCTCGTAGGTGAAGGTGAGCGGGTAGTTCCGGGCGCGGGCGTACGAGTGGGCCTGGTCCACGCGGAACTCGGCCTCCTCGAGCGGCAACACGGCCACCAACGCCACGCCCGAGAGGTGCGCGGTGAGCATGATTTCCACCGCCTCGGCCTGCGCCTTCCGAAAGAACTGCGTGAGGACCTGGACGACCAGGTCCATGGGCGTCACGTCGTCGTTGTGGATCAGCACGCGATAGAGCGGCGCCAGGTCGGTGCGCTCGTCCGTGCGCGGGGCCGTCCGGACGTCGGGCGCGGCCGGTCCCGGCCCGGCCGAACGCGGCACCAGGCTCGCCATCGGGCCTTTTCCTGAATCAGGCAGATGCCGGAGGCTCTGAACCCTGCGACCCCTCGGGCGTCGGCGGAGCGGGCGGCGGCACGGCGGCCGCCGGGGCCTCAGTAGCAGGGGCGGCGGGCGGGGCCGGCGGCGGCGGAGAGGCAGGCGCAGGGGACGGTGCCGGCGCCGGGACGGAGGATTCGCCCGGCGCGCCCTCGCCCTGAACGATGACCTCCGGCGGCTTGCCCGGCACGAATTTTTTCACGACCCGCGAGAAGCCGCGCGGCGGTCCGCCCGCGGGATTCGTCGGCGCGCCGCCGCCCGCGTCCGCGCCGAGCGGG
>JACRIP010000226.1 GCA_016220045.1 Planctomycetota bacterium | reverse complement strand
GCGGACGGTTTCTATCCGGGCGATTCCCCCCTGATCGAAGAGCTGCGCGCTCAGGAAGGCGGGGCCATCCTGGGATGCGGGGGCGGTGGGGGCGCCAGAGGGTTTCCGGAGGCGGCCTGGAGGGTGAGGGCCATCGACGACGGGGCCTGGGTGCAGGAGCGGACGGCGGCGCTGATCTCGTCCAGGGGAGACGGAGAGGTGGGTGAAATCAAGGAGAGGACGGCGCTGGCCGCGGCGCTGGTGAATCAGCTCGCCGAGTAGCGCCCCGAGGTGCGCGCCGGCTTCGCCTGCGCGCTGGGGAGGCTCGGGGGCGGCGGCAAGCCCGCCGTCGCCGCGCTGGAGCGTTGCCTCGCGGCGCCCGAGTCGCCGGTCCGGCGCATGGCGGCAGAGGCCCTCGGCCGCACGTCCGCCGACGTCGTGCCGGCCGTGCCGGCGCTGGCGCGCGCGCTGGGGGATCCCGATCCCCCGGTGCGCCGGGCCGCGCTTCGGGCGGTCGCGGCCCTCGGGCCGCGCGCGGCGGCCGCGACGCCGGCGGTGTTGCTCCTCCTGGAGTCGCCGGATGAGCAGGTTCGCGCCGGCGCGATCAGCGCGCTCGGGTCGCTCCCGCAGAGCGACCCGGCCGCGCTCCAGGCTCTTCGCACGGCTCTGAGCGAAGCGAACCCGGCACTGCGCCGACGCGCAGCCGTCGCGCTGCGCGGGCTCGCGCCGGCCGCCGCGAGCTCGGTCGCACCCGAGCTTGCCCTCCGCCTGACGGATCCGCACGGGACCGTCCGTGCCGCCGCCGGCGCCACGCTCCGGGCGCTCGGGCTCGTCCCCGCCGACGCCTTGCCCGCGCTGCTGGCTGCCCTCGACGACCCGGACGACGTCTGGCGGCTCGACGCGCTCGCACTCCTCGGGTATCTGCCGGGGCGACGAGAAGAAGCGCTCCCCGCCCTGACGCGAGCGCTGAACGAGCGCGAACCTGCCGTCCGCGGCCAGGCGGCGGAGAGCCTGGCACGATTGGGCGAGAGCGGCCGCGGAGCGCTTCCGGCCCTGCTCGCGACCTTGGACGATCCGGAATCCCCCGTACGCGAAACGGCGGCCTACGCGCTCGCGCGGCTCGGTGTCGCGGTTCATCATTCGGCACCGATCCTGGCGGAGCGGTTGCCCGGCGGGAGACTGCTCGTGCGGCGGGAAGCCCTCCGGATGATTCGCCAGGCGGGACCGGCCGCCGACGCGGCCACGCCCGCCCTGGCGGAGCTGCTCGCCGACGTCGATCCGGCCGTGAGGTCTGAGGCCCTGGAAGTCCTGGCGGCGATCGGGCCCGGCGCGGCGACCGCGCTGCCCGCGCTGCTCGCCCGCCTGGACGACGACATCATCAGCGTGCGCGTCCGCGCGGTGCGGGCGCTCGTCGCCCTGGGTGCGGCCGGCGCCCCCGCCGTCCCCCGCTTGATCGATGCGCTCGCGCGCGACCCGGCCGACTACGTGCGGGCGGAATCCACCGCGGCACTCGTGACTCTCGCCCCGGACGACTCCCGCGTCGCTCCCGCCGTGGCCGCGGCGCTGACCCACCCCAGCCCGGACGTGCGGGCGCCCGCCGCCCGCGCGCTGGCCCGGCTCGGTCCCCGCGCCGCGCCCGCCCTTCCGGCGCTCGTCGCGGCCCTGCGCGACCCCGACCCCGAAGTGCGCGGCGCATGCGTGCAGGCACTCGGCGCGCTCGGACCGGCCGCGGCGCCGGCCATCCCCGCCCTCCACGAGGCCCTCAACGCCTCCACCCTCGCCGCCGCGATCCTCGACGCCCTCGCCGCGATCCAGGGAGAGTAGTGGAGCCGGGGCGCCGTCAGGCTGATCGCTACCCACAACTCGGCGGCTGGAGACCGTACACTCGCTCCAATGGGGAAGGGCTTGGCGGCTTGTAGTACCGGGCTTCAGCCCGGGTGTGTTTGCCGGGCTTCAGCCCGGCAACCCTGGACGCGCGCGCCGGATTGGGCCGCTCGATCCGTCTCCAGCCCGCAGTACGCCGTGGGCAGCCGGCCTAAAGGCCGGCGACGAACCCGGGCTGAAGCCCGGTACTACAAACCAAGCCATGCTCACGCCAACGGGGCAGTCGCTGCGGAGCCCCGCCTCATCGGTACGGTGTTCAGCCCGGACTTGTGGGCAACGCTCACGCCGTCAGGGGCAGTGGAACCCCGCCCCGGGCCGGCCGGGAACACCCCCCCCCGGCACGGGGTCAGGCGTTCGCCGTCGCGGGGAGGACGGGAGGGGCAGCCGCCGTGGCGACCGCCGCGGCCCGCCGGGTGGGCCAGAGCACCGCGAGCCCGTAGAAGCACGCCGCGATCGGCACCAGCCCGGGAATGCCGACGACGTACGACAGGCTCTCGGTCATTCCCCCGACGACGCCGCCGAGCACATTCCACCCGAGCGCAAAGCCCGGCGCCGGGCTGTCCGCGAAGGCGTCGGCGAAAAGCAGCCCCGCAACGAAGATCGGCGAGGTGAGCAGCAGCGTCGCGCACACCGCGCCCAGCGACCTGGGCAGATCGAGGAACCGGTCCTGCGGAACGAAATACACGGCAGCCAGGGCGGCGAACAGGGCCACGACAATCCAGCCCTTCGCCGCGGCGCCGCGCCGCCGCAGCCAGCCGCAGGCGGCATTGGCGAGCAGAATCGCTCCCAGGATCGCGCCGATGACCCAGGCATTCACCTGCCACGTCGTTCCGAAATGCAGCGCCAGACGCGAGACGTTGTGCACCTCGACCAGCATGAAGGCCGCCCCCAGCCAGAAGACGCGGCCGTCGAAGGGCTCCCCCGCGGGACGCAACCGCCAGCACAGCCCCACGCTCAGCGCCAGCACCACCCCGCTCAAGATCTTCACCAGGAGCGGCAGATGCGGCACCGACAGCGGGAGGAAGGGCCAATCGTCGCTCGACGGCGGGACCGTGCTCTTGCCCAGATCGATCCGCAGGGGCTCGGTCCAGGCCGCCGCGGCCGCCTCGAGCAACGGCATGCAGTCCGGCTCGCCCGTCAGAAAGCGCGCAAGCTGAATCATTCCGCGCGCGGCCTTGGACTCCACCCGAAACCCCAGCGGATCATGCCCGAAGGCCAGCGCCAGGTTGCGGCCCAACCGCTCCGCGATGTACAGCTCCTCGCACAGATACGACAGATACAGGATTCCCCCGGGTCGCATGCGGCGGCGCGCGTCCCGCAGGCTCTCCACCGTGTAGATGTAGTCGTCCAGCCGCACGTTCGTGTACGAGGACAGGACGGTGTGGGAGTCCAGGTGGCTGAAGACGATCAGGTCGAACGTCCGGTCCGTAGTCTTGAGGTAGTGGCGGGCGTCGTCGAGGACGACCTCCACGCGCGGATCGGCATACGGATGCTGCGGATGGTCGGCCTTGCCGATCGCCAGGATGACCGGATCGATCTCGACCGCGGTCACCGAAGCCGCGCCGGCGTGGAGGGCGGCCATGACGTCGTTCCCCGTGCCCGCGCCCACGATGAGCACGGCGCCGGCGGGGCGGCGCACCACGTAGGGCAGGTGGAAGCGGTCCTGCGGGACCGGGCCCTCCGGCGGCAGCTCCGGCATTTTCATCATCGTCTGGTAGCCGATGTTGTTGCTCGTCACATGGACGCCGTCCTTCACCGCCAGCTTCTGATAGGGCGACCAGATCACGTAGTCGGCGGGGGAATCGTTGGGAAACAGCACGACGATCAGCGCCAGGGTCGCGGCGAGCATCGCGGTGGCCGACTTGCGTTCGGGTGACAACCAGACGCAGGAGAGGGCCACCGGGGGAAACCAGCAGACGGGAGGGAGGAGCTGGGTGGTGGCGAAGGTGTAGCCGAGGATGCCGACCAGGGAACCCGCGACGTTGATGGAATAGGCGCGGAGCGGATCGGGGATCCGCCTCATCGCCGCGCCGGTCGCCCGGCCGAAGGGCACGAGCAGGAGCGCCAGCACCAGGAAGAGGGCGGCCGTCCAGGCCAGGGCGTACGCCAGGCCGCCGGAGTGGCTCGCCAGGTAGTGCGGGTCCACCGCCTGGAAGACCATGAGCCCCGGCATGTTGGACAGGGCCGTGCTCACGCTCCGGGGGCCGTAGGTATCCAGGAACCCGAACGGCGCCCGGACCAGGAGGCAGAGCGCCACCAGCATCGCCAGGGCCGGCCGGAAGTCCACGGCGCGCCGACTGCTCAGGCAGCCGACGCCGAACCCGAGAAAGCACGCGACGAGAACGAGATTCTTGAAGTACGCGAAGACGCGGACCTCGCACGAAACCCACCGGATCAGCGCGAGTTCGAGGAAAAGCCCGGCGGCGCTGGCGAGAAACACCAGCGCTCCGGGCGAGAGGCCCGCGACGCCCGGCTGCGCCGTCGCCTCCCCCGGGCCTGCTCGGCCGGACAGTTCGGGCCCCGCCGGGGCGGGCGAAGCGGGGTCTAGGTCGCTCATGCTGCCGTCCTTATCCCAGGATCTTGTGGTCCTCGCCCAGGTAAATCCCCTGCAGGTTCATCTTGAGCTGCTCGGGATTCGGCGAATACTGCATCGCCACCTTCTTCGAGATGTATCCCTCGTTGATCAGCTTCACCATCGACTGGTTGAAGTCCTGCATGCCCTCCTCCTCGCCGCCGCGCACCACGTCCTGGATCTTCTTGTCCTCGCGCGCCAGGATCAGCTTCTGGATCGTCGAGTTGAGGAACATGATCTCGCAGGAGGGCACGACCCGCACCCCCTCCTTGCAGGAGGGCAGGAGCTTCTGGCAGACGACCGCCTTCAGATTGAAGACCAGGCCCTGCCGGATCAGGTCCTGCCGCTCCGTGGAAAAGAGATCCAGGATACGCCCGATCACCTGCGCCGTGCTCGACGCGTGAATGGTGCCGAAGACCAGGTGGCCGGTCTCCGAAGCCTGCAGCGCGGCGTCAAAGCTGATGTTGTCGCGCATTTCGCCGACCAGGATGACGTCCGGGTTCTGGCGCACGACGTGCTTGAGCGCGGCGCTGAAGTCCTCCACGTCGATCCCGACCTCGCGCTGGTTGACAAAGGACTTCTTGTCGTGGAATAGGTACTCGATCGGGTCCTCGATCGTGATGATGTGGCACTTGCGGTTTTCGTTGATGTACTGGAGGATCGACGCCAGGGTGGTGGACTTGCCCTGGCCGGTCGGTCCGGCGATGACGATCAGGCCCTGGGTGAGCGTGGGGATCCTGCGGATCGCCTCGGGGAGATGCAGGTCCTCGAAGTTGGGGATGTCGGGGTTCACGCGGCGCACCGCGACGGCCATGTTGCCGCGATCGCGGAAGACGTTGATACGGAAGCGCCCGACGCCGCCTTCCATGGAGTAGGCGAAGTCGAGATCGCCGTGCTCCTCGAAGCGCTTGCGCTGGCTCTCGCTCATGACGTCGTAGATCAGGCGCTTCACGTCCTCGGGCTGGAGCACGCGCTCGCCGACCTCGTGCAACACCGTCGCGATGCGGAAGACCGGGCGCAGGTCCACCTTCAGGTGCAGGTCCGACGCCCGGTTCTTCGCCATCGCGCTGAAGAGTTTCTCGATGTCCTTCGGGCGGCGCGTCATGTCCTGCAGGACCGGCTTGAGCATGCCGCTCGAGCCCTTGTTGTCGGGAACCTGATCCATGGTCGCGGCTCCAGTATCGTGTCGGGAGTGAGGTTTCCAGAGGTCTACGAACGATCGGTTTCGTGCAGGTATTCACCGGAGAGGATGCGCCGCCACCAGGCTTCGTGGCTCCGATACCAGGCGACGGTCTCGCCGAGGCCGTCGGCGAACGTCCGGCGCGGCTTCCAGCCGAGTTCCTGCTCCGCCTTGGTGCAGTCCAGGGCGTAGCGGCGGTCGTGTCCGGGCCGGTCCTTCACGTAGCGGATCAGGCTGTCGGGCTTGCCGAGGACGGAGAGGAGCGCGCGCGTGATCTCGAGGTTGGTGCGCTCGTTCCCGCCGCCCAGGTTGTAGCACTCCCCCGTCCGGCCGGCCTCGAGCACCCGCAGGATGCCCAGGCAGCAGTCCTCGACGAAGATCCAGTCGCGCACGTTCAGGCCATCGCCGTAGACGGGGACCTGCTTGTCCTGCATCAGGTTGGTCACGAAGAGCGGGATCAGCTTCTCGGGGAACTGGTAGGGCCCGAAGTTGTTCGAGCAGCGCACGGAAACGGTGGGCAGGCCGAAACTGTGGGCCATCGCGCGCACCAGGAGGTCGGAGGCCGCCTTGCTCGCCGAATAGGGCGAGTTCGGCTCCAGCGGATCGGTCTCGCGGAACGCGCCGGTCGGGCCCAGCGAGCCGTAGACCTCGTCGGTGGACATGAGGAGGAAGCGCTTCACGCCGGCCTTGAGGGCGTGCGAGAGCAGGACCTGGGTGCCGAGCACGTTGGTGCGCAGGAAGGGCGTGGGGTCGTCGAGCGAGCGGTCGACGTGGGACTCGGCGGCGAAGTGGACGACGGCATCGACGCCGCCGGCGCAGGCGCGGGCGACGTCGGCGGGCTCCTCGACGCGGCCGCGCACGAACGTGTAGCGGGGGTCGGCGGCGACGTCGGCGAGATTGGCGGGGTTGCCCGCATAGGTCAAGGCGTCGAGGTTGACGACCTGGACCTCGGGCCGGGTGCGGAGCAGGAGGCGGATGAAGTTGGCGCCGATGAAGCCGCAGCCGCCGGTGATGAGGTAACGGGGCATGGAGCAGGTCTTTCAGCGGAGCTGCCCGAGTCCGCGCATCCAGGATTCGGGCCGGGTCCACTCCGGTAGGATGACGAAGAGGAGCTGGGCGAGGACGAAGACCAGGGCGAGGAAGATGCCGATGAGGCCGAAGGCGACGGGCCAGCGGAACCAGAAGTTGTTGAGGAGGCGGACGAACTTGAAGTTGCGGTCGCGATCGATGTCGCCGATGCGGATGAGGGTGGAGTTGCGGATGGTGTCCTCGAGCGCGCCGATCGCCATGTTGATCTTGTAAAGCCACTTGATGGCCCACAAAGTGTCCTCGTGCTCGGACTCGGCGTGCTTGATCAGCTCGAGGTCGCGGATTCCGGACTCGACGGCGCGGATGAACTCGGCGCAGGTCTGGAACCGGTCCTTGGGGTCCTTGGCGAGGGCCTTGAGGACGATGCGCTCGACCTCGGAGGGGACGTCGGCGCGCCATTTCGCGATCGGCGTGGGGATACCCGAGATCTGCGCCTCGATGAGGTCGGTCGGGCTGTCGCCCTGGAAGGGCAGCTTGGCGGTGAGCATCTGGTAGGCGATGACGCCGAGGGAGTAGATATCGGAGCGGTGGTCGACCTTGCCGCCCTTGCAGGATTCGGGCGAGCAATACTCCAAACGCCCGACCAGGCCGAGGCTGGTCATGCCGTCGCTCGTGATGTCGGCGATCACCTTGGTGGGACCGAAGTCGGTGATGACGACGCGGTCGCCGGAGATGACGATGTTGCGCGGTTCGAGGTCCTGGTGAATGACGTTGCGGCGGTGGGCGTGGTCGAGACCGCGCGCGATGTCGCGGGCGATGAGCAGCGCGCGATCGACCGCGAGCGCGCCTTCGGTGCCGATCAGGGTCTCGAGCGAGGTACCCTCGATGAACTCGGTGGTGAAGTAGATGTAGGACTGTTTGACGCCGAAGTCGAGGAGCTTGGCGATATTCTCGTGGCCGAGGCGGGTGATCGACTGGACCTCTTCGCGGAAGCGCTTCTCGACGCCGGGGTTTTCGAGGACCAGGCCCGGGGGGAGGATGCGCAGGGCGACGCGACGGTCGAGGGCGATCTCGCGCGCCTTGTAGAGGTCGCCGGCCGCCTCGCGCGCGAGCTCCTCCTCGATTTCGTACTCGCTGGTGATGTCGAGCCCGACGCCGGACTTTTCCTTCGGCCCGGCCGGGACGTCGCTCCAGGAGAACCAGGTGAGCCCGATGCGCAGCTTGTCGCCGTTGGCCAGCTTGCGCTCTCCGGCAATCACCCGACCGTTGACGGCGACGCTGTTGGTGCCGGTGAGGTCGAGGATGAAGTAGGCGTTCTGCTTGCGGAAGATGCGGGCGTGGCGGGCGGCGAGGCGGGAGTCGGCAATGGGCACGCCCACGCGCGGATCGGAGCCGAGGATGGCCTCGGCGTCGACCTTGAACTTCTTGCCGACGTCCTTGCCCTTGTCGAGGATGAGAAAGGCCATGCGTTACGCTCGCGAGACGGGGAGGAGTGGCGCGGTCACGGGTCGGGGCCCGCGCCGCACGTTCACCGGGGTCCGCGCATCAGGGCGCATGTCCGGTATTACGCAACTACGACTGAACCACAGGTCGGGCGTTGCCCGAAACCCAATCGATCACCGCGCGACGCAGCGATTGGGTGATTTGGTGATCGGGCGATTGGGTGATTACCGCCCGCAGAAGCGAGCGCCGAAGAGCTTGTTTACCCGACAGGCATTTCGGCAGTCGCCTTGGCGGGATAACGCTACCGCGCCGGCTCCGTAATCGCCCAATCACACAATCGCCAAATCGCCCAATCGAAGCACCTCCAGACTTGCGCTTGGGTTTCGGGCACCGCCCGACCTGTGTCTCTGCGCCTCTGTGGTTTCGTTCTTGTCACGCAGAAGCGGGCCTGCACACCGCGCTTCACGCGCCGGTTTTCGAGGGCGCCGACGGCGCCGCCGCGCGCTTCTTCTGCTTGGCGCGCAGCTCCTTCTCGGTCTGGCGGTCGCGGAAGCGCTTGACCAGGCCGAGCGCCTTGAAGAGCTCGAGCACGAGCAGCGGAATCAACAGGGTGATCAGGAAGGCGACGCTCACGTGCGGCGCCATGACCGAGATGCCGAGCAGGAAGAAGAGCAGGGCGGCGAAACAGGTCCGCCCGATGCGCTTCCACGGGATCGCGATCGAGGTCTCCGCCGCCTTCTTGCAGGCCTCGGGCAGCGCGGTAACGGAGACCTTGTTGGAATCGAGCAGGTACTGCGCGAGCAGGAGGTCGTCCAGCATCTCCTTGCTGGTCTGGTAGCGCTCGCGCGGGTCGCCGTACAGGCACTTCGAGACCACGCGGTCGATGTACCAGGGAATCCCGGGCTTGCAGATCGAGACCGGCGGGGCCGGCTTCTTGAGCTTCTGCCGGTCCAGGATCATCTGGCGCGCGTCCGGGGCCGTGAAGGGGCGCATCCCGGTCAGGACCTCGTACATGACGACGCCGAAGGAGAAGACGTCGGTGCGGGCATCGACCTTGTCGCCGCGCGCCTGCTCGGGGGACATATAGGGGGGAGACCCCATGATGGTGCCGACCTTGGTGAGCTGGGCGTCGTCGCCGATGCGGGCGATGCCGAAGTCGAGCACCTTGACCAGCCCGTCCTGATCGTACATGACGTTCTTGGGCTTCATGTCGCGGTGGATGATGCCGACGCCGTGGGCGGCGGCGATCCCCTTGGCGGCCTGGATGCACATGGCCCAGAGATCGGCGACCGAGCGGTTCTCGGCGATCACGGAGTCGAGGGGGTTGCCTTCGACGAACTCCATGGCGATGTAGTTGAAGCCCGCGTCCTTGCCGACGCCGAAGACGGTGACGAGGTTGGGGTGGACGATCTTGGCGGCGGCGAGGGCCTCGTTGCGGAAGCGCTTGACCAGGGCCGGGTCGGATCGTTCGGCGTCCTCGGGGAGAAGCTTGATGGCGACGATGCGGTTGATGACGTCCTGCTGCGCCTTGAAGACGATGCCCATGGCGCCGGCGCCGAGTTCGGCGATCAGGCGGTACTTGCCGATCCGTTCGGGAATGCGCATGGGGGGAGACTTTCCTGTCTTGCCGGGCGACTCCGCGGGCCACCCGCGGCTTGTCGGGGCGGGCTTTGGCCCGCCCACGCGAGGTAGATACCTGACGACTCAGGACACGGCCGACGAGGGCGGCCACAAGGGCCACCCCTACTCGACCTGGGCGGTCCCCAGGGCCGCCCCTACTTGATGCCGGACTCGGTTTCGATCTTGGTGATCAGGCCCGAAATCTCGGAGTGCTTCTGCTGCTCGGACGGGGTGCCGCTGACCGAAAGCTTGGCGCGAGCGATGCGGAGCATGCCGAGCCGGCGCTGCGGCGCGAGCTGGCCGGCGTTCTTGGCGAAGTTGAAGCCGCCCTCCGCCTGGCGGAACATCTGCTTGATGACCTCGTTGACGTCGCTGGCGTAGAAGGCGCGGGCCTTTTCGAGCTGCTCGCGGCAGCCGCTGAATTTCTTGGCGGCCTCGTCGGCCTTGGCGAGACCATCGGCCATGCGCTCCGCTTCGAAGAGCGCCTTCGATTCGGCTTCCAGGCCGTCGCCCACGCGGCGCGACTCCTTGGCGGTGTCGAGGGCGATCTTGGCCGCCTGGGGGGCGTTGAAGTCCGCGATCGGCTTGGCTTCCTTGTAGTAGGCGTTGGTCGTGTCCTTCTCGAGTTCGAGGAGGACCAGCGCCTTCTCGCGCGCGCCCTGGGGGTCGTTGCGGTTGCGGGAGGCGACCATGTCCGCGTGCACCTGCATCACTTTCTGGATCTTCTGCAGGAGTTCGACCACCTCGGCCGGTCCGATCGCCGAGCGCGGGGTGAGCATGGTGACGGCGACCTGGCCCTGGCCTTCGTTGTACTTCTGGGTGACCTGGACGATGAGGGAGCGCACCTCGATCTCGTCGGCGAGCTCCTGACGGCGCTTCTTGATCCAGTCGAGGCGCAGCATCGGCGCCTGCAACTCGTTCAGCTTGCGGCGGGCGGCGTCGTACTCGCCCTGCTTCGTCAACGCCGCGACCTCGTCGAAGAGCTTCTGGGTGCTGACGAAGCGTTCGCATTCCGACTGGCGCGGGATGAGTTCGGCTTTGACGTCCTGGTACTCGCCGCCGAAGATGTCGAGGGCCTCGTTGGCGAGCTTGAGGGCGGCGTCGTAGTCGTTGGAGGCCATCTTGGCGTCGATCTCGCGCACGCGGCGGTCGCGGTAGGAGTCCTTGATCTCGTCGCGCTTCTTCTGCGACGTGGCCGCGTAGACGGAACGGGTTTCGATCTTCCGGTAAGTCCGGTAGGCGTCCTCGGGATTGTTGTTGATCAGGTAGTCCTCGCCCTCGCGCAGGGTCTCGCTCATGCGGGACTCGAACTCGATCCACTCGACGAGCTTGCCGGCGGTGTCCTTGATCGGACCGTAGAGCTCGCGATTGACCGCGATCTCGGAGAGCCGTTCCTTCGGGTCTTTCCACTTGAAGTCGCGGAAGTCGATGGCGGCCTTCTCGCGGAAGGTCGAGAGGATTTCCCAGAGGGTCTTGATGGCGGCCTGTTCGAGGGGCGGGTTGCCGTAGGTGTTCTTGATCGCCTGCCCGGTGGAGGAGGCCTGCTTGAGGGCGGCTTCGGCTTCGGAGTTGCGCGAACCGTCCTTGAAGAGGGCCTCGAGGGCGCGCATGAGCTTGTTCTGCACGTCCAGGTATTCGCCGGAGACGCGCTGATAGGGACACTTTTCAATGGTGTGGCCGGGCTTGTTGCATTTCTGGCAGATCACCTGGCTGCCGCCGCCGGAGCCGCCGCCGCCGCCCGGGCCGGTATCGGGGACCATGACCTTGACCGCGAGGATGAGGACCATGAAGCCGACGAGGCCGCCGATCAGCATCATGCGCTGTTTGCGCTTGGGGTCGGCTGCGCCGCCGGCGCCGCCCGCGCCCGCACCGCCCTTGAGGTGGACGCGGATCTGGACCTGGCCGATGGCGATGACGTCGCCGTTCTTGAGCGCCGCTTCGGTGATCTTCTTCGAATTCAGGAAGGTGCCGTTCTTCGAGCCGAGATCGCGGACGATCCAGGCCTTGTCCTTGAACAGGACCTCGGTGTGATGACGCGACACGCCCTCGGCCTTGAGGAGGACGATGTTGTCCTCCTGGGCGCCGAGCGTGACCTTCTTGGTGGTGACGTCGATGGTCTTGGGGGGCATGCCGGCCGCGATCTCCAGGCGCGGGGCGGGGATGCCCGGGCCGAGCTGCTCGAGGACGCTGCCGGACACGCCGCCGCCCGCCGCGCCGCCGGGGGCGGGAACGACCACGCCCGAGTCCGGGACGGCCGGGGTCGCCGACGCCGCCGCCTGGGAGAAGAGCTTCGCGATCTCCTCGGGCGAGTCCTTTTTCGCCGCCGCCGCCGAGACTTTCGCGACCAGCCCGCCCCCGCTCGCGAAGCCGGGATCGACGATCGTGCCTTCAAAGTCGTCGGCCTTCGGAGCCGCCGGCTCCACCATGGTCGAGTCCTCGGCCTCCTCGGCGACGAACTTCATGCCGAACTTCCCGGCGCGCACGATATCGCCGTTCTTGGCGACGCCGTCGGAGACCTTCTCGTCGTTGATGAAGACGCCGTTGGCCCCGCCGTCGTCGTGAACGGCCAGGGTATTCCCCTGAGGCGTGCAGGTGCAGTGCCGGCGCGAGACCGACTTGTTCTTCGTCGGGATCTCGCACTCGGGGTCGCGCCCGATCCGGATCGGCGACTTGCCCCGGATCAGGAACTCCTTCTTCTGCCCGTCCTCTTCGTAGATCAATCGCATCATGCGCGCACCGCTTAGTTGAATTTGCGCCGGGGATCGATCCGGCGCAGGATCCATTCGACGCGGGTCTTCTCGGACTTGTAGGTGTTGAACTTGTCCCAGTTGCCGTGCCGGCCGAAGACCTCGTCGCCGGTCGAGGAGCCCTCGACCGGGAAGATGTCCAGGAGCTTGATGACGATCTCGCGCATCTCCTCCCACTTCTTGCGCCCCAGGTTCGCGCGATACTCCTTCATCAGGTTCTCTTCCATGAGGTTGACCTGCTTCAGGATCTCCTCGGCGCGATCCTTCGCTTCCTTGTAGGGCTTGGGCGGCGGGCTGGCCATGCTGTCGTACATGCGCACTACCTTCTGGTAGCGCGATAGGGCCTTCGCCCGATCAGTCACGTCGCCTTTCGCGTCCTCGTACAGGAGATCGGCGTCCGCCTTCAGCTTCTCCGCGGCCGACCGGCGCTCCAGGTCGGTCCAGTTGGGCGGCCACTTCGAGTCCGCCAGCACCTCCACGCCGATCGAGAACCAGCGCTGGGTCTCCCGGTCCACCATCACCAGGAGCGCCTTGCCCGGCGCCATGCCCATGAGCGAGAGCTTCTCGGGGCCGCCTTCGTCCTGCTGGCCGATCGGGCTGACCTGAAAGACCTTGGGATCCGTGGAACCGAAGTTCGTGATCGAGAAGACCAGCGGACGCTCGGCCGTGAGCCCCTTGGGCAACTGGGTGTCCAGCATGCGTTCGATGTCGGGGAGCTTGACGTTCTCCGGGATCGGCTGGCCCGCCTCCTTCGCCTGGATCAGGGCGCAAACCTCGGCGAACGAGAGATCCGGTGGGGCGTCGAGCACGCCGGTGACCTTCAGTCCGAGGATGGAGCCGATGAGGACGACGGCGACGGCGCCGACCGCGAACAGGGCCTTCGAGGGCGGCTTGCGGCGGACGCCGGTGATTTCGTGCATGCGTACGATGGCGGTCCCGCCCTCGCCGATCGGCGGTCCGACCACCTGGTTCATGTCGATGAACTTCGTGCCCTCCTCCTCGGGCGGCGGCGCGGGCGCGGCGACCACCACGACCGGCGCGGCGGCGGCAGCGGGGGCGGGGCGCCCGGACTTCCCCACCGCGCCGTGCCCGCCGGACGCGGCCGCGGGCGCCTTGCCGGCGGCCGGCTTGTTGCGCGGCGGCTTCAGCGACTTCCCGTCCTGGTCCTCGATCGCGATCGAGACCTGGATTTCGAACCCGCCGATCGTGATCCGGTCGCCGTCGTCGAGCACCGCCTCGGTGATCTTCTCGCCGTTCACGCGCGTGCCGTTGTGGCTGCCGAGGTCCACGATGTGGAACTTGCCCTTTTGGAACGTGATCTCGGCGTGCTGGCGCGAGACCTTGCCCCCGCCCTCCAGGGCGAGATGGCACTGCTCGCTGCGCCCGAGGATGAAGGGCGACGTGCGCACCGGGACCTCCTGCGGGTGTTTCCCGAGGAGGGTGAGCTTCGCGTGCAGTCGGCCCATGGTGCCCTGCTATTGTCCTGCAACATGTGCGCGTCGAGCGCACGTGTTGCAGGTCCTCAGTCACCCTCTCCCCTGGAAGGGGAGAGGGCAGGGGGTGAGGGGCGCAACGGCTGCACTCGCCGCGTTCGGTCTCTGGATGCGGGTACCCGCGCTATGGTCTCAATTCCAGCTTGTGGCCCGGCGCAACGCCCGAACGGCGGATCGTCCCGACCGGCAGTTCCACGGTGGCGTCGGCCCAGAGGGCGCCCGACAGCCGCCAGGGCTTGAGGTCCTCGACGACCTTCACCACCTCGAGGCCGGCGGTCACGTACACGACGTCGATGGCGAACTTCATGAAGAACATGTGGATCGAGCCGCAACACTCGATCAGGAGGCCGTGGCCGTCGGCGAGGCCGGCGCGGCCGAGCAGGCCCCGGTGCCGCTCCTGGGCGGTGTGCGCAATCTCGAGTTCCTCGGCGACGATCGCGCCGTTCGTCAGGTCCGCGAGCTTCATCGGGCCGTCTACCGGATTCCCCCGACGTTCACGTTCTTCACGCCGCCGCCGTCGTCGCGCTGCAGGATGTACTTGATGCCGATCGGCGCGAAGATCATCAGGAAGACGGTCGGGAAGATGAACGCGAGCAGCGGGAAGAGCATCTTCACCGGCGCTTCCATGGCGAGCTTCTCGGCGCGCTGGAACCGCCGGGTGCGGATCATGTCGGCCTGGATGCGCAGGATCGGGCCCAGGCTGGTGCCCAGTTCGTCGGCCTGCACGATCGCCGAGACCACCGTGGTCAGGTCGGAGACGTTCATGCGAAAGGCGACCTCGCGCAGCGATTCGCGGCGCGGCTTGCCCATGCGGATCTCGTTCATCATGCGCTTGAACTCGACCGCGAGCGCGTTGTTGCCGAGCTTCGGCATGATGCGCGGCAGGGCGGCGTTGAAGTCCAGGCCGGCCTCGACCGCGAGGCAGATCAGGTCGAGCGCGTAGGGCAGCGTGCGCTTGCACTCCTTCTGCCGGCGGTTGACCTTCTCCTTCAGCCAGAAGATCGGGTAGAGCGCCCAGAGCATGGGCAGCGGCGTGACCCACCAGGCGCCGACCTGGTAGTAGAGGAAGCCGCCGAAGCCGAGCGCCAGGATGGTGGCGAACATGATCATGCCGAAGAAGTCGGGGGTGGTGATGTTGAGCGGATAGTCGGCGGTGATGATCCAGCGGTAGACGCTCTTGGAGAAGACGTCGATGCCGATGGAGATCAGGTTGGTACCCGGTTTCTTGCGGCGGCCGCCGACCTCCTCGAGGAGGAAGGGCTTGGCGAGCTCGCGCAGCACGGTGATGTAGGGCGCGATCATCTTGAACATCGGCGAGGAGGTCGCGGATTCGTTCTCCTCGAAGACCGACTGGCCAGCGGCGACCACGCCGCGATTGATCGACCAGATCGCCCAGAGCGCGGCGAAGATCGAGACCGGAATGGCAATGTAGATGAGCGTCAGGCTGCCCATGCGGCATTCATCCTAGACGGAGCGTTACACGTCGATCGTCGTGATCTTCTTGATGAACCAGTACCCGACATAGAGCAGGATCGCGATCAGGATCATCACGCCCCAGCCGGGCAGGGTCGTGTACATCGGCTTCATCAGCTCGGGGTTGACGGCGTTGATGGCGAAGCCGAGGAAGATCGGCATGACCGAGACGACCAGGCCCTGGAGCTTGCCCTGCGAGGTGAGGGCCTGGATCTTGCCCTCGATGCGAAAGCGTTCGCGGATGACCTTGGCGATGTTCTCGAAGACCTCGGTGAGATTGCCGCCCAGCTCGCGCGAGATCACGATGGCGGTGATGACGAGGTCGAGGTCCTCGCTCTGGCAGCGCGCGTACATATTGCGCAGCGCCTGCTCCTGGGGCAGCCCGAGGCGGGTCTCGCGGTTGAGGATGCGCACTTCCTGCGAGATCGGCGCTTCCATCTCGCGCTCGATCAGCTCGAACGCCTGCGGCAGGCTGTAGCCGGCCTTGAGCGAGTTCGACATGTTGTCGAGCGCGTCCACGAGCTGCTGGCCGAATTTCTCCTTGCGGCGCTTGCGGAACCAGGCGAGCAGGGCGTGGGGGCCGAAGTACCCGGGCAGGCAGAAGATGCCGGCGAGCAGGACCCGGCCGAACATGAAATAGAAGGCGACGAAGATGAACATCATCGAGAGCGCGGAGAGGTAGAAGAGCTGCTGCGGCGGGATGGCGAGGAAGATCGACTCGAGCGTGCGCTCGGATTGTTCGAGGTACTTCTCCTCGTAGGTCTCCCAGCGGCGGGAGAAGAGCATGACGCCGAGGAAGACGAAGAGTGTGACGGCGCCGCCGACGAGGAGCAGGAGCTGTAGGGGTACGCCCATATACGGTCTATCCCTGGAAAATGCGCATGTCGAGCTTCTTGCCGCGTTCGCGCAGTTCATCGTAGAACTTGGGAACGACGCCGGTGGCCTTGTAGAGGCCCTTGATCTTGCCTTCGGAGGTGATGCCGCTCTGCTTGAAGAGGAAGATGTCCTGGAGGGTCACGGTGCCGCTTTCGATGCCGGTGACTTCGGTGATATAGGTGACGCGGCGGCTGCCGTCGGAGAGGCGGCACTGCTGGACGATCATGTGGATGGCGGAGGCGATCTGCTCGCGGATGGCCTTGGCGGGGATGTCCATGCCGGCCATGAGGACGAGGTTCTCGATACGAGCGATGCAGTCGCGCGGGGTATTCGAGTGGATGGTGGTGAGCGAGCCGTCGTGGCCGGTATTCATGGCCTGGAGCATGTCGAAGGCTTCGCCGCCGCGGCACTCGCCGACGACGATGCGATCGGGGCGCATGCGCAGGGTGTTGATGACCAGCTTGCGGATCGGGATGGCGCCCTCGCCTTCGATGTTGGCCGGCTTGGCCTCCAGCGTGATCACGTGCTCCTGGGGCAGACGCAGTTCGGCGGCGTCCTCGACGGTGATGATGCGTTCGTCGGGCGGGATGAAGCCCGACATCACGTTGAGGAGCGTGGTTTTCCCGGAGCCGGTGCCGCCCGAGATCACGATGTTGCGCCGGCACTCGACCGCGACCTTGAGGAATTCGGCCATCTCGTTGGTCATGGAGCCGAACTTGACGAGGTCGGCGGCGCCGAGGCGCTTCTTCATGAACTTGCGGATGGTGACGGTCGGGCCGGAGACGGCGAGCGGATGGATGATGGCGTTGACGCGGCTGCCGTCCTTGAGGCGGCCGTCGACCATGGGGCTGGATTCGTCCACGCGGCGGCCGATCGGGGCGAGGATGCGCTGGACGATGTTCATGACCTGGTCGTTGTCGGTGAACGTCCGGCCGGAGAGGACGAGCTTGCCTTTGCGTTCGACGAAGATCTTGTCCCAATTGCAGACCATGATTTCGGAGACGTCGTCGTCGGCGAGGAGGTCTTCGAGGGGGCCGAGGCCGAGCGCCTCGTCCATGATCTCCTTGAGGAGCTGGTCCTTGTTGATGGCCTCGGGGATGTCGTTGGCCATCCAGTCGAAGATCTGGAGCACGGCGTCCCGGGTCTTTTCCCGCGTCTCGCTCTCGGTGGATTTGGCGAGATCAAGGCGCTTGATTTCGCGGTGTTCGAGGAGGCGCTGGTGGATGCGTTTCTTGAGCTCGGGGGAGATCACCGGGCCCTGGGAGACGGAAGAGGAGACGGCGATCGGCTTGGAGCGATCGGGGGCCGGGGAGGGGGCGGACTCGGCGGCGCGCGGGGGGGCGATGCCGGCGGTGGACATCGGGGAGGGGGAGCCGGCGGCGGCCCCGCCCATGGTGCCGCGTGGGCGGCCGCTCGCCGCGGCGTTCTGGGCGAGCGCGGGGGCCGGGGCGGAGGCGTCCTGGAAGATCATCGTGTAGTCGCCGAGCTGGATGACGGCGCCGGGGGTGAGCAGCATGGGGGCGGAGATGCGCGCGCCGTTCACGTAGGTGCCGTTGGCGCTGTTGAGGTCGCGGACGAGGTACTTGCCGTCGTGCTGCAGGATCTCGCAGTGCTGGCGCGAGATATTGGGGCGGTTCATGACGACGTCGCAGTCTTCGCGCTTGCCGAGCACGAAGCGCTCCTTGACGAGCGGGAGGGTGCGATCGGCGGCGCCTTGTTCGCGGAGCAGCAGGTTGGCCACGGCGGCGATCCTTGCGGGCTGGGCACGGATGGAGCGAAGCGGTGCGAGGCGACGAAGGGGTACGGGGCGGGGCGCGCGGGGGCGGCCCTCGGCGCCTATTTGCCGCGCATGCCGCTCTTGACGAAGGTGTCGAAGGACTCGGTATCGATGGCGCCGACTCCGGTGATTCCCGCAGGTTCCTGGGGATTGCGCAGGACGAAGTGCATCTTGCCCTGGGCCATGGCGAAGACGAGGAGTTCGGCGTCGGAGGGGGTGACTTCGAAGGTGATGGTGCTGTAGGATTTGGGCCCCAGGATATCCCCGAGGGCGCCGCCGACGCCGGACATGCCCTTGGTGATGTAGCCGCCGAGGTCGAGGATGGGCATCTCGCTCAGCATGTAGGTGATCTTGGATTTGCCGCCGGGGGTGCCGCTATTGGGGTCGACGGGGGCGTAGGTGATGAGGATATCGACCTTGTCGCCGGGCTGGAGGCGGCCGGCGACGCCGGAGAGCTCGTCGACGGGGAGGGTGACGGCGCGCTTGCCGGCCTTGATGCGGCTGGACCAGCGACCGCCCTCGCCCTCGGTCTGGGCGATGTCGGCCCAGCGGATGATGGTGCCCTGCTCGAGGTCGATGCGGGCGCGCTGGCTGAGGAGCTTGGTCTTGTCGCTAAGCTGCACGGTGGAGGAGTCGAGGCCGGCGGCGGGCCGCACCTGCTCGGAGATGAAGTCAGGCTGGATGAGCGAGCCGGCGGGGATGCGGGTGCGGACGACGATGACCTGGACTTTCTTGCCGACCTGCTCTTCGACCGAGGAGGTGATGTAGGTATTGACGGCAAAGACCGAGAAGAGGCCGAGGCCCACGGCGATGACGATCGCCATCATGTTCTTCATCCGGAGGACTCCTCGAAGCGTCGAAAGGACGGGGATTGCGGGCAAGACGCGAGCGCGGACACCGGTCTGCGGCGACAGGCTAAGCGCGCGCGGGACCGCCCCACGAGAATGGCCTGGGTACGAACCGCGGCATTCTAGCAGAGCGGGATTCGGCGCTGCAAGCAAAAAGGGGGGCGGGGCGGGGGCGGGGGGCTCGGCGTTAGTCTTGGTGGGGGCAGGAGTTTAGGGAGGGGCGGGGGGGGCGAGCGAGCGCGGGGACGGGAGGGGCGGGCCGCCGCCACGGCGGGGGCGCGCTGCCCTCGAACGCGGGGCAGTCCGGCTGACACCGCGCTTGCGTGGCCCGGTCCTGCGGCGTATACTCAGGTTGTCGGTGTCGTCCCCAGCCCGCCGGCACGCCCGAATGCGACGTCCTCCCCGGCACGGAGCCTCCGCCATGGCGATTCAGCGCGCGATCCGCAGATTCACAGTCGAGGAGTATCATCGCCTCGGCGAGGTCGGAGTTCTTCTGCCCAACGAACGCGTGGAACTGATCGATGGGGAGATCGTGCAGATTTCACCGATCGGTCCGCGGCACGCCTACGTAGTCGATGTCTTGAACCGCCTCTTCATGGAGCGGCTGGGCGATCGGGTGGCGGTCCGCGTCCAGAACCCGGTACAGACCGACGCGTATTCGGAGCCGCAGCCCGACCTCGCCCTGCTGCGGCCGCCGCTCAAGACCTACGCCCGCCGCCACCCACGCGCCCGCCACACCTTTCTGGTGGTCGAAGTCGCGGATTCCTCGGTCGACTCGGACCGCGATGACAAGCTCCCCCACTATGCCCGAACCGGGGTCCGTGAAGCGTGGTTGATCGACCTGCCCGGGCAGGCCGTGGAGGTCTACCGCAAGCCTGCATCGGGAGCGTACCGTAGTGTGCGCCGGCTGGCCCGGGGCGAGAGCCTGTCGCTTGATGCCTTCCCCGACGTCCGCTTCGCGGTGGACGATCTGCTCGGGTAAAGGCCGGGGGATGTCGACCGCGACGTCAGGTCTCCGCAGACAACTCGGCGAGCGGAATGCGCAGACCTGCGAGGATTCCCTCCCCGTCGACCACGCCGACCCCGCCCGCCTTGGACATCTTGGTGGCCGCCGAAAAAGCCACGACTGCGGGGAGCCCAGCGAATATCGAGACCGGCTGGCGGGGGCCAGCGACGTACATTGAGTGATTGAAGTCGCTGACAGCTCGCTGGGCCATGACCGTTCGAAGAAGCTTGAGGTCTATGCCCGGGCGGGAATTCGGCAATACGTGATCGTGAATCTCGTCGACACCCAGCTCGAGGTGTTTGAGCAGCCCGTGCCTGGCGAAGGGAAGTACGCGGCGGCCAACGTGGTCGGCAAGGACGGCGGGCCTCTAAGCAGGGTTGGACTGGGAGCTCGCTCTGAGATCAGCCCTGCTGAGGCGAACGGTTGGGCGTGCCCGCTTCCGCCGCGCGCTCCCCGGCTCTGCGCGAGCGCCAGATTCGGCGCTCCACCCACAGCCCCGGCAGCGACCCGCACGCGGCGCATGAAACTAGTGCCAGGACCGCAAGACTGCTTCGCGAAGGCATCACCGGGAGCGCAGCCACGAATGCTGCGAGCGTAGACACCAACACCGCCAGGGAGACCACGCCGACCAGCAGCGTCCAGCCGCACAGCAGCAATAGCACACGCGCCCACCAGCGTTCCTCGCCCAGCCGATGGGCCGCGGTCCACCCCCAAGTGGCGCCGCTGGCTACGAGGGCCATGGTCAGCAGCGAGTAGGCTGCCAGAGCCGCGGCCATCTGCGGCGCCCGGAAGGCGCTGCGGCCGAATTCTCCGGATTCTGCAATGAGGCCGCAGGTCAGTGCCAGCATCAGCATCACCTCGATCAGGCGGACGTGCATCCGCGGGAATCGGGCGAATGTCCGGGCGATCATCGCGAGGATCGGCGTGGCGAAGGCCGAAAGTAGACACACCATGCAGATCGCAGCGCGCGCCTCCGCGGGGAGTGCTGGAAAAGGGAGGGAGAGTGTGCGTGAGCCGTTGGACTGGAGAGCGTTGTAGCACAGCAGGAGCGCCAAGGTGAGCAGCAGCAGCCCCCACGAGATCCCGAGGAAAACGCTGGCGCGCAACCTGAGGTGGGGCGGAAGCGCGGGCCGGAATGGCGCCCAGTCGGTCGGCCCGGGAGTGGATAGGTCGGGCACCGCAGACCTCCGGGATCGGGGCCGTGTCGCTAGCGTCCTGTCTACGCTCATTCGAGCGGTTCCCGGCGGAGGTAGGGGCGGACCCCCGCGTCCGCCCTGGCACCGCAACAGGCCTTGGCAGGCGGGGCGGACACAGGGGTCCGCCCCTACGCCAACCAGGGGGATTAGCGTAGACGCGACACCAGGTGCAACGTAGGGCCATCAGGAACCAGCAACTGTCGACACGATCCCAGTCCTGGTCATCTTCGCGCCGCCGGGTGAGAGGGCCGATCCCACGCGGCAACCCGCATGGCACGATGGCGGGTACGGCTACATCGTGCGCCTGGAAGTGGTCCGGATCGAAGTAGCCCTCCGGTTCGCGTGCGGTCCCTGGCGGAACTCCCGATTCGATTGATGGAGACCTGGACATGCCTACCCAGGACTCGCGTCCGCCCGAGGAGCCTGGGCTCCGCCGACTCGCACACCAGACCGACACAATCCTCGGGTGCTTCGTGATCATCATCGTCGGTTGCTGCGGCGGGTCGCAGCTCTTCGTGGCGACGTTCGATGCCATGACCAACAAGACGGGGACCGTTCTTGCCTCGGCCCCGTCCGGCTGGTTCGACTTGAGCCTCCTGCTGCCCGTCCTCGGGTGTGTCTGTGCAATGGTCTGGGCGTATCTCCGGTCCCCGCCCCGGCCGCGCCCTTGATCGCCGGCTCCCAGGGACACGAAACGCATCTGCACTCGCCCCCGCCGGACAGCAAGCCCGAATCCACGGACCCGCTCATCTTCCCTGCCCCAGTATCTTCCCTACCCCGGCGTCACCCCATCTGTGCCCCGACGAAGTTCAGGCCCCCGCACCGGGGAGTCCGACTTCCTCCAGAAGTTCGCGAAGTTTGCCCGGAACCTCGAACTTCCCCGTCTGTGCCGCGATCTCATCCGCCCAACTTCTCAGGTACTCAAGGTCCAGGCGAACACCCTGGCGCCGCAACACGCTCTCCGCGTCGGGGAGGTCCTTCCGACGATGAGCGATCAACTTGTACAGGACCAGATCTTCGGCGGAGACCACCCAGATGGGAAGCGCGAACAGCGTAATCCGCACGCGCCGTTTCATCGCCGACCGGTCGAAGGGAGACCGCCCGAGCGCAAGGTCCGCGTAGCGACCCGGAAGCGTCGCACGGACCCAGCCGTCGATCGGAAACGTCGCCGCGCTGCCCGCGGGAAGCTCGAATCCATGGCCCGTCAGATCGCGGAGCAATCGGCCGGTATCGTCCAACTCGGCCAGGACCACGGCGTCCACGTCTTGCGTCTCGCGCGGGTCCCCCCAGACGCCTACGGCGATCCCGCCATACGCGAAATACCCGACTTCGAGCGTCTCGAGCAAGGTGAAGAAGCGCAGAAAAAGTTCGCGAAATGCAACCCGCTCCACTAGGACCTCCAGAGTCGGAACAGCACGACCGGAGGTGGCTTGGGCGGCCGATAGGATCGCAACTCCGGAATCCCCTCGCACAACTCCATGAAGACCGCCAGCGACTCCTCCTGCGTGAGCGAACGCAGATACTCCCCCTGCGCCCGGTCGTTGGCCACTGAGAGCCGCCGCCAACCGTCTGATACTCCGTCCCAGGAGGCGCTTGGTTCACCGGCAGGATTCACGGCTTTCCTCAGGAGTACTTGGTGCCCCGTCTTCACCGAAACGGCCCGTCTCTGAACCCCGTACCGCACAACGTGTCGCGGGCTCAATCACCCACCGGGCCGACGCGCCCAGAGCCTCTCCGCGGATCCGCTCCGGCGTCACGGAGGGCCCGGTAGGACCTCCGCCGCCACGCTCGGGCACCCACCTGGGTCGCCTGAGAACTGCTACGATAACGATCGAAAGCTCCCGGCTTGGCTGCGTTTACGGTTGTCGGCGGCACCCGGCCTGAAGGCCGGTGACGAACCCGGGCTGAAGCCCGGGAGAACGAACTCGCCTCACGATCGCACACCGACACGGTCGCGTCATCAGGGCCGTCGGGCGCCTCGATGCCGCAAGCGGACGGCAACGAGATCGCACGCGATCCCCCGCCCCCGCGCAGCGGTAGAGTGCGGGTGCCCTCCCCCCCACCCGCCGGAACCCAAGTAGACCCTCCCTACCGCGGCCGCGCGCCCATGAGCGTGGCCACCGTGTTCACCTCGCCCTGCGCCCCCCGCGCGAAGGACAGCACGCACATCGCCCCGTCGTGCCGCACGTACGTCCTGCCCTCCTCCCCGGCCAGCAGCGGCGCGAGCTCCGGCGGACAGGGCGTCGCCTTCCAGCCCAGCTTCGGCATCTCCACCGCATAGTAGTCCGATACCGCCCCCGGCTCCCCACGCCCCTGGTAGAGCGCCAAGCCGAACGCCGCCCCCTGGACTCCGGCGAGACTCAGCGTGCGCCGCGCAAAGATCGGGCGCGGCACGTCCGCCAGGTCGTTCCCCGGATTGTCCATCGGACCGGTCGAGGCGCCGAAGAGCACGTTCGGATTGCGGTAGACCGCCATCAGGTACAACGTGGAGGCATCCCCCGCCGGCGACGCCTGCACCACCACCCGCCGATTCTGCCCGTCCAGCCACGTCATGGCCTCGAACGGACCGTTCGACGTGCTCACCGCCAGCCGCTCCACCGGGTCCTGCGCGCGCAAGAGCGCCAGGTTGAAACCGTAGTCCGACGACACCGGCTGCGAAAGCGAAGCCACGTTCGGCCCCGCCCCCGCCGTCGCCTTCAGCTCGCGTACCCCCGCCAGGAGCGCCACCCGCTTCTGAAAGGCCGCGATCGTCTCCTTCGGCGTCCCGCGAATCACCGCGCGCGCGAACTTCGCCTCGCTGCCGTTCACCAGGAGCGCGAAGAACCCGGCGACGCGCGAGCCCGGGAGCAGATCCACGCCCTCCAGCCGCGCGACCTCCGGCGTCGGCGGCGCGACCTTCCGGCCGAATCCCCAGGCCCCGCCGGCCTGACCGGACAGGGTCGGGACGGTGACGAACGCGAGTCCGGCCAGCGCCGAACCGACAAAGGCCACCGCGGCGGCGCGGCGACCGGAAACCGTGAGCCAGGCCATCGGAGCATTCCCCTATGCAGTTTTCCGCTACTTCTTGCAGTTATGCGAGTCCTTGATCTCCAGGGTTTCCGCGAGCGTCTCGGAGCCCTGCTGCCAGTACAGATAGTGCGCGAAGTAGCGCACGACCTCCACCGGCTTGTACTCCACCTTCACCTCGGAGTTCGAGCCGCTCGAGACCGTGACCTCGTGCGACACGTTCTCGAAGAACTTGTCCTTCACCTCGCTCTCCCCCACGTCGTTGCACGCGGCAAAGCGGGCGCCCTCCATGCACTTCTTGCGCAGCACGCCCATCTCGCCGAACATCATGATCCCGTAGGTGAGGACGACGTAGACCGGGGCCAGGATGACGCACTCCGCCATCCCCTGCGCGTGCTGGTCCTTCCAGAGCCGGCTCAGCCAGTTCATAGGGTGAACCTCGTAGTCCGTACGGTTAGTGCTGGAAAAGCGACTTGAAGAGCATGAGCTCCCACTTGATGAGGAGGAGCGGCAGGGTCTCGGTGGCGCCGCCTTCCTTGAGCGTGACGAGCTTCGGCTTCCAGCTCGGAGACAGCAGATTCAGGTAGTTGTCGTCGATGTCGGAGCGCTTGACCGAGCCGCAGAAGGCGCGGCCGGAGGCCAGGGCGATGTTCTGCCCGCTGCCGTAGCGGATGGTGTCCAGCTCCGGGTTCTTGAAGAACACCTGGCTCTCCCCCAGGATCGCCGAGTTGCCCTTGTCCTTCATCGCGATCACATTGACGCCGTTCGCGAAGTAGCTCTCCTTCAGCACCATCATCGTGTGGTCGTCGTCGTGCAACGAGTAGGGCGTGCCCTGCGAGATGGTGATGGCGGCGAAGCTGTGCTCGATGGCGCGCGTGTCGTCCGGGTCCTCGGGCTTCATGTACTCGTAGTCGTCGTCCGCGAACATGTAGGCGATCGGGGGCCAGCCGATGATCGCGGGGATCGCGTCCTTGGCGAAGGTGGAGGCGGTGTCCGCGCCGTTCTGCTTGGCGTAGTCCTCGGCCGCGTTCTTGATGATGAAGGTCGAGGCGAAAGCGAGGATCTTCTCGGCGTAGTTCAGGATCTTGAGCGCGATCTCGCAGACCTTCATGATGGCGTTGCCGATGGCGGTCGTCCAGGGGATGAGCCACAAGACGAAGCCGACCAGGAAGAGGGCGTAGAGCACGGCCATGATGATGTTCATGATGGCGATGCGCTGGAGCAGGTTGGCCTGCTCGACCGCGCCGGCGTAGGCGCCCGCGTCGGCGGCCATCTGCATCTTGGTCTTCATGTTGGTCACGTCGGCGAGGTTTACCGTGTAGGCGCCGAAGCAGACCACCGAGAAGAGGGTGAAGGCGGCGAAGGCCATCCCGTAGCCGCCCTCGTCGACGCGGAATTTCTCGAGCGCGAGCAGCATGCTAGTCCTCCTCGTCCTTGTAATCTTCCTCGCCCCAGGGACGAGGCAGGGAGGTCTTTTCCTTGATCTTGATGTGCGGGACGTCCCCGTAGAGGAACGTCAGCACCAGGTTGTCGAAATTCAGGTTCATGAGGTCGGAGATGCCGCCCTCGGTCATGCCGAAGGCCCCCAGGGAGTACCAGTAGACGAAGATGCGGTTGACGATGGGCATCTGGAGCTCGAAGTCGAGGGTGACTTCGGAGGTGACGCACTTGTCGTCGCCGCTTTTCGTGTACTTGGTCTTCATGCCCATCATGAGCTGGCGGATGAAGGACTCCAGGACGTAGTCGAGGGTGGAGCTCATGTCCTTGTAGGAGCCGGACATCGAGGGCATGGTCATGCCGCCGATCATGGTGCGGCCGGCGACCGGGAGGCAGGCGATGGTGACGGCCTTCTCGGGGTCCACGTCGTCCTCATCGGTGTCGCCCTTGACCAGCTCGGCGCGGGCGCCGCAAAGGGCGGCGTAGTGCACCACCTGCTGCGCGCCGTACATGAGGCCCATCTGCATGATGCCGAGGGTCATGAGCAGCCAGAGCGGGAAGGTGATGACGAACTCCAGGACCGCCTGGCCGCCTTCGGGGTCGCGCAAGGGGCCGGGTGCGGGGAGGGAGGCCATCGGGAAACACTCCTAGCGGTGCAACAGCGATTGCCGGTGGAGCATCTCGAACCACCAGGCCCACATCGCGCCGACGCTGATCGCGACTCCGTAGGGCAGGGTCGCGCGCGCGGCCGCGGTTGAATCCTGGGTTGCGGGATCGGCCGGATTCTGCGGAGCGGGAGCTGCCGGGTTCTGGGTGGCGGGATCGGCCGGACTTTTCTTTTCGGGATCGAGCGGACGCCGGATCGAGAAGAGCATGGTGAGGCTGCCCTTCAGCCCGTCCCAGAGGCGCCCCTGCCAGATCAGCATGCCGACGGCCAGGATCGCGCCGACGATGCTGGTGTAGAGGAGCGCGTAGCAGGTGAACATGAAGCCCTTGAGGGCGCCGATCGCGGCCATGAGCTTGACGTCGCCGCCGGCCAGGCCGCCGAGCCAGTAGAAGACCCCGAAGAGTCCGCCGCCGAGGAGCGCGCCGGCCAGGCTGTTGATCAGGTAGCGCCCGCCCTGGCCGTCGTCGACTGCGCCGCGCGCGTAGGCGAGAATCAGTCCAAGAAGAAAGGCGGGAAAGGTGACGCTGTTGTACACCTTTCCCGCCTTCACGTCCGTGTATGCGGAGCTGATGAGGAGCGCGAACAACGTCAACTCAGTCGCAAGGCCGAGCTCCTTCGCCCACGGCGACATGGTGGTGCCTCGCTGCTGGAATCACGCGTTCGGCTCCCGCGGGAAATGGTCGCTTCTCAGTCGGTCCGACTAGCTGCCGGCTCCGGCGCCGCCCGCCGCGCCGCCGCCCGAGCTGTCACTGATGCCGGTGAAGTTGCCCGTGTCTTCCTTCACCGTCGCCTGCACCGAGCCGCTGCCCAGCGCGTCCGTGGACCGCTTGAAAAGGTTGGCGATCTGCTTGCCGAAGGCCGTGACGACCGCGATGCACGCGATGGCGACGAGGGACACGATAATGATGTACTCGGTCATCGCCTGGCCACGCGTCTTACGGCCCATCACACCAAAACGCCCGTTCATGGGGCACCTCCAGAAAAGAGAGAAGAAAGGAGCGATCTATGAGCACGCGCCCCGTAACACACGGGTCGCGATAGCATTCGCCGGGGTTAGGGAATCGGCAGGGCGACCAGGGTGGAGGCGAAGCGGTACATCGGCGCGAGCGCGCTTTGCACCAGCCGCATCTCATTGTCGCCGACGACGACGAACTCGATCGTGCCGATCAGTCCGATCACCGCGAAGCCGGTGACCAGCGCGTATTCGACGACCGACTGCGCGTTTTCGTCCCGCAGCAAGTTTTTCTTTTGCATCTCCGACCCCTCGCTGGGCGTGAGTCCGGCCAAGCAGGAAAATGCGCTTGCGATTATAGTCCCGCCGGGAGGGTTGTCAACAACGATTCTCGCTGATTTTTTGCCGGTTGGGCGGCAGGCGTCGCAGGTGAGTTTCGTTCCCGCGTTGCGCGTTGGCCTTGAGCAATTGCGGTGCCCAGCGCGGGGTCACCCCGGCGATCGACGTCGATTCGCCCGCAAGATTAGAAAGGACGGGCTAATTTTCATGCGCTCCCCCACCGGGGCGCGGCGGCGAACGGGTGCGAACCCTTACGCGACGAAACAAGTGTGAGCCAACGCTGTTTCCAGATGAAACGGGACGCGCGGACGAGGAATCGTTGCCCCGGCGGCCCGACCGGCGTAGAATCCGGGCATGCATCCACTGTTGGAACGCGGCCAAGGGGCAGATGGCGGATGGGGGTACCTGCCCGGCAAGGCCGGATTCGCCGAGCCGACCTGTATGGTTCTGCT
>JACRIP010000007.1 GCA_016220045.1 Planctomycetota bacterium | reverse complement strand
GCCCGCGTCGGTTCCTTCCGCCCCGCGCCGCTCCCCGGGATCGCCACCGCGCGCGTCGGCTCCCGGCCCGGGGCGGCCGCTCCCGCCGCCGCGCCGCCCGCCGCCGCGCTCGCCACCGCACCCGGCGTCGTCACTCCCGACTCGCGCCGCGCCCGCCCGCGCTCCTCGCGCTCGCGGATCTCCTCCTCGCGCTTCTCGCACTTCCGCAAATAGATGATCGCCTGCGTCAGGTCCTCGAACCGGCCCTTCGGGTCCTTCGCCAGCATCTTGCCGACCAGCCCGTCCAGCTCCGGCGCGATCGTACTGTCGATCGAGCGCAGGGACGGCGCAGCCGCCAGCAGGTGCTTGTCGAGAATCGCGGTCTCCGTCATGCCGACGAAGGGCGGCTTCTTCGCCAGCATCTCGAAGAGCATGACCCCGAAGGAATACTGGTCGCTGCGGCCGTCGAGGCGGCGCCCGGCAATCTGCTCCGGCGACATGTAGAGCGGCGTGCCCTTGGTCGTCTTGCCGAATTGCAGCCAGCGGTCCCAACCGGTGAGCGCGATCGAGAAGTCGATCAGTCGGCCATCGCCGCCGGCGCTGACCAGGATGTTCTCGGGTTTCAAGTCGCGATGGATCACGCCCTTCGCGATCGAGAACTGCACCGCCTCCGCCATCTGCCGCATCAGGCGGTACATGCGGTTCTGCAGGCGCTGCGGTTCGTGGTAGATCACGAACTTGAGGTTCTCGCTCTCGAAGTACTCTTCGAGAATGAAGGGGCGCGGCTCGGCTTCGTGGTAGCCGAAGACGCGGATGATGTTGGGGTGGACGAGGGCCTGGGTGATCTCGGCCTCGCGCTTGAGGGCGGAGCGCATCTCCGACGACTCGAAGGACTTCTCGTTGATCATCTTGACGGCGAAGACGCGGTCCTTGGCGTCGACCGCTTTCCAGACCGTGGACATGCCGCCATCCTTGACCTTGGCCAGGATGCGGAAGCCTAGAATGCTCCGTCCGACGAGATCTGCCATGGCGGCTCCGTCTGCCCGCTGGGCATCCCGGGTGCGCGTTATCGGCACCGGTGAGGGACGCCCATGAAAAGAGGGACGATCTTAGCCCAGGGGGGCGCGCGGGCGCAAGGAAAATGGTTGACAGGCGCGCGGCGCGCGTGCTACGAGTCCGTGACGTGCGCCGGCGAGGCTGGTGCTAGTTCTTGAACTCAAAGGACTTGCTGTTAGCGGGGTAGGCCGTGATCCACTGCATCGAGCGCCGCGTGCGCGGCGCGGCGCACGACCCGGCGGCGCGCGCCGTGCTCCATGACGCGCGCGACCTGGGCATCGGCGGCCTGGAGGCGGTCCAGGTTTCCGACCTGTTCTGGTTCGAGGGCGAAATGACGTCCGAACAGGTGCGGCGCATCGCGGCCGAACTGCTGGTGGACCCGGTGGTCGAGGAGGAGGTGGTGGCGGGGGCGGCGGGCGGGCGCGCGGCGGGTACGGCGGCGACGCCCGGAAGCGCCGAGGCCGCGGCGCGGACGCAGGTCGTCACCGTGTGCCGCCGGGCGGGGGTGATGGACCCGGTCGAGGCGAGCGCCCGGCGCGCGCTCACCGATCTCGGCATCGCGGCCACCGCGGTGCGCACCGGACGCGCCTACGAGCTCTCGGGCGCGCTCGGCGCGGAGGAGATCCGCCTGCTCGCGCGCAAGGTGCTGGCCAACGAGGTGGTCGACGAAGTCCACTTCGGGCGGCTCGAGCTCACGGAACTGGCGGTCGGGCACAAGTACGAGTATCACCGGATCGAGGTGCCGCTCATCCACGCGAGCGACGGGGATCTCGCGCGCCTGTCGCGCGAGCGCGGGCTGGCGTTGGCGGTGGCCGAAATGCACGCGATCCGCGAGCACTATCGCGTCCAGGGCAGGAACCCGACCGACGTCGAGCTCGAGACGCTGGCGCAGACCTGGTCCGAGCACTGCAAGCACAAGACCCTCACCGGGCCGATCGAATACAAGGACGTGGTGATCGACAACCTGCTCAAGCACACGATCTTCCGCGTCACCCAGGAGCTGGACAAGGACTGGTGCCTCTCGGTGTTCAAGGACAACGCCGGCGTCATCGAATTCGACGAGCACTGGGCGCTGTGCTTCAAGGTGGAGACGCACAACCATCCCTCGGCGCTCGACCCCTACGGCGGGGCTGCGACGGGCGTCGGCGGCGTCGTGCGCGACTGCCTGGGCTGCGGCCTCGGGGCGCGCCCGATCCTGAACACCGACGTCTTCTGCGTCGGCCCGCTCGATCTGCCGGCGGAGCGGCTGCCCCAGGGCGTGCTGCACCCGCGGCGCGTGCTCAAGGGGCTGGTCGCCGGCGTGCGCGACTACGGCAATCGCATGGGCATTCCGACCGCGAGCGGCGCGGTCTACGGCGATCCCCGCTACCTGGCGAATCCCCTCGTGTTTTGCGGGACGCTCGGGCTCCTGCCCAAGAACCGCGTGAAGAAGGCGGCGCGGCCGGGCGACCTGATCGTGCTGGTCGGCGGGCGCACCGGGCGCGACGGCATCCACGGGGCGACCTTCTCCAGCGAAGCCCTGCACGCCGCCAGCGAGAGCCTCTCGGGCGGCGCGGTGCAGATCGGCAACGCCATCACCGAGAAGAAGGTCGCGGATACGGTGCTCGCCGTATCGGAGAAGGGCCTGCTCGACGCGATCACGGACTGCGGCGCGGGCGGCCTGTCGAGCGCGGTCGGCGAGATGGCCGAGAAGTGCGGCGCCGTGGTCGACCTCGACCGGGTGCCGCTGAAGTATGACGGGCTCTCCTATACCGAGATCTGGATCTCCGAGGCGCAGGAACGCATGGTGCTCGCGGTCTCGCCTCGGCACCTGAACGAGGCGATCTGGATCTTCGGGCGCGAGGAGGTCGAGGCCACCGTGATCGGGCATTTCACCGATGACAAGCGGTTGCACCTGCGGTATCAAGGGCATACCGTAGCCAACATGGAGATGGACTTCCTGCACCACGGCGTGCCGAAGATGCGGCTCACGGCGGAGTGGGAGGCGCCCTCCTACAGCGAGCCGCTGGCCGTGAAGCGCGAGTCCTACGGGGAGCCCCTGAAGAAGATCCTGGGCACGCTCTCGGTGTGCAGCAAGGAGGGGATCATCCGCGGCTACGACCACGAGGTGCAGGGCGGGATCGCGCTCAGGCCGCTGGTGGGCGTGGCGCTCGACGGGCCGGGGGATGCGGTGGTCCTCCGTCCGCTCCTGGATTCGCACAAGGGCGTGATCGTGGCCTGCGGCATGGCGCCGACGTTTGGGGACATCGACCCGTACGCGATGGCGGCGAGCGCGATCGACGAAGCGCTGCGCAACGTGGTGGCGGTCGGCGGCGACCTGGAGCGCACGGCGCTTTTGGACAATTTTGCGTGGGCGGGGACGCGGCGACCGCGCTCGCTGGGCGGCCTGGTGCGCGCGGCGCAGGCCTGCTACGACGTGGCGCTCGGCTACGGCACGCCCTTCATCTCGGGCAAGGACAGCCTGAACAACGAATTCGTGCTGCCCGCGGACTATCCGGAGGACTGGCTGGCGGACCTGGTGCCGGCGGGCGTGGCGCCGGGCGGGCCGGGCACGCGGCGGCCGGTGCGCGGGCGGACGGCCGCGCCGGCGGCGGCGGTCGAGGG
>JACRIP010000234.1 GCA_016220045.1 Planctomycetota bacterium | reverse complement strand
GCGGGGCGGACACGGGGGTCCGCTCCCACGCCAAACCACGGTTTTTGGTAGGGGCGGACCCCTGTGTCCGCCCCGCCAGGTCGCGGATTCCGCCCCTCCTGCACCTCTTGCGACAGCCTCTGAAGGCGGAACTACAAACGAGCTGAATGGCCAATCTACGCTGCCTGGCACCGCGGACGGCCCTTCTGCGTGGGGCGGCGACTAGCGTTGTAGCGCTAGGCAACCGGGTGCGGCGCGTCGCAGCGCGTCCTCGATCACGGGCGGCAGCATGGCATGGCGTGCGGGCGGTGTCAAGAGGGCGACCGCGGTGGCGGAGGTCGGTTGGACGGCCGCCGGGTTCGTTCGTAGTTCCGGCATCCGAGGCGGTCGCAAAATGCAGCGATGAGTGGCCCTTCGGTGCAGGCGAGGACGCCTGCACCACCATTGCCGGAGACCTCTCAAACGATCCCGGGAACGCTCGGAGCCTTTGTGGCGCAGGCGCCCTCGCCTGCGCCGCGAGCCCTCCGGCACGGGAGTCCCGGCCAGCGGCCCCGATCCCCAGAACGAGGGGTGTTCGCCTGAATCGGGCATTTGCGCAGCCTCTTCAGCCGGCAACGCTTTTCGGAGTGCCCGCCGACTCCTGCCTGGAAACCGCCCGATGTCCGCAGGCCACGGCCCGCCGCACCGCGCGATCGGGCATCAAGTTCCTCTCGGGAACGGCCGATAATCCAGAATGGGGGCGAGGTGGATCGCGCCGTGCACTCCCCCGGTCGCCGCCGCTCGCCCCGAGGCGCGCGCCCCGCGATCACGCGCGCCCCACGCATGGCCGATCGCAGCGGGAGGAACGGATGGCCGACATGCCCGACACCGGCGTCGAATGGCTGGTGGACGCCGCCGGCTGCGATCCCGCCCGCCTGCGCGACCCGCTCGCGCTCCAGGCGGTCTTCGCCGCCGCGGTCGCCGAACTCGGCCTCCACCCGCTCGGCGCCCCCGCCTGGCGCCGCTTCCCCGAACCCGGCGGCGTCACCGGCGTGTGGCTGCTCACCGAGTCCCACCTCGCCTGCCACACCTTCCCGGAGTTCGGCGGCGCCTGCTTCAACCTCTTCTGCTGCCGCCCGCGCCCGGACTGGCCCTGGACGGAACGCCTCGCCGCCCTCCTCGGCGCCGCCGCCGTCACCGTCCGCGCCCTGCCCCGCGCCCACGGCGCAGCGCCGCGACCCGGCGCCACCCCCGCGGCGACCTGTACCGCCTGAGGCCTTCACCGGAGACGTCCGCGCCATGCCCAGCGCGTCCTGCCCCTCCTGCGGCGCCGAAATCCCCTTCCGCACCAAATCCGCCCTCTACGCGGTCTGCGGACACTGCCGGTCCCTGGTCCTACGCAAGGGGATGAACCTCCAGAACCTCGGCGCCGTCGGCGAACTCCAGGAGGACGGCACCCCCCTCCAGCTCGGCACGCGCGGCCGCTACCGGGACCGCCGCTTCGAGATCCTCGGCCGCATCCAGCTCCAGTTCGACGCCGGCTACTGGAACGAATGGTACGCCGGCTTCGAGTCCGGCAAGCCCGGCTGGATCGGCGAAGCCGCCGGCCGCTACGGCGTCAATTTCCGCACCGACCCCGGCGAAGACCTGATCCCGCCCTTCGACCAGCTCAAGATCGGCCGTCACGTGACGCTGGCCGGCGTGAGCTACACCGTCACCAACCTCGACCGCGCCCGCTGCATCGGCGGCGAGGGCGAGCTGCCGTTCAAGGTCGAGTCCGGGTACGCGGCCCCGCTCGCCGACCTCGGCAGCGAAGAGCGCGCCTTCGCCACCCTCGACTACAGCGAAAACCCGCCCCTCCTCTTCATCGGGGAGTGGCTCGAGTTCGACGAGCTCGCGTTCACGCACCTGCGCAAGCTGGAGGGCTGGTAGATGCGGCCCGCCCCGCCGCCCCTCGCCGTCCAGTCCTTCGCCTGCGCCAAATGCGGCGCCCCGCTCTCCGTGCGCGCGCCCGGCAAGACCGCGGTCGTCGCCTGCGAGTACTGCGGCTCCATCGTCGACGCGCGCGACCCCGGGCACCAGCTCCTCGTCGCCTACGAGCAGAAGATCCCGAGCAAGCCCACGATCCCCCTGGGCGCGCGCGGCACGCTGCGCGGCGAGACCTGGGAATGCCTGGGCTACCTGCGCCGCCGGGTGGTGGTCGAGGGCACGCCGTACACCTGGGACGAGTATCTCCTGTGGAACCCCTACCGCGGCTACCGCTGGCTGACCGAGTACGCGCACCATTGGACCTGGGTCAAGCCGACGACTTCGCTGCCCTCCCGCTCCGGCAAAGACGTCAACTTCCTGGGCCACGAGTACCGGCGCTTCCAGGAGGCCGAGGCCGAGATCATCTACGTGCTCGGCGAGTTCTACTGGAAGGCGCTGCGCGGCGACACGGCGCGCTGCATCGACTACGTCTGCCCGCCCAACCTGCTCTCCGAGGAGAAGACCGCGGACGAGGTGACCTGGTCGATCGGGGAGTACATGGAGCCGGCCGCGGTCTGGCAGGCGTTCAAGCTCGCGGGCACGCCGCCTGAGCCGCGCGGCATCGCGTCGGCCCAGCCCTCGCCGTGGGAGCCGCTGGCCCGCCCGATGCAGCTCGTGCTCGCCGGCCTGCTCGCCGTCGGCATCCTGATCGCCGGCTGGGACCTGCTCGGCGCGCGCAACGCGCGCGTACTCGAAGAGAGTTTCACCGCCACGGCCGGCGAGCCGGAGCGCTCGCGCGTGTCGCAGGTTTTCGCGATCCCCGGCGGACGCGGCAACCTCGAGGTCGAGGTGCGCACCAACCTGGACAACCACTGGGCGTACTTCGACCTCGCGCTCATCGAGGAGACGACCGACACGGCGTTCGATTTCAGCCGCGAGGTCGAGTACTACCACGGCTTCGAGGGCGGCGAATCCTGGAGCGAGGGCAGCACGAGCGACTCGACGATCCTGTCGGCGCTGCTCGGCGGGTCCTACTACCTGCGCGTGGAACCCGAGACCGACGCGCCGGCGCTCACCTACACGATCGTCGCGACGCGCGGCGTCCCGCGCCCGCTCTTCTTCGCGGCCTGCTGGCTCCTGCTGTTTTTGCCGTATGCCTGGTTCTGGTCGCGGCAGCACGCGTTCGAGCACGCGCGCTGGATGGAAAGCGACTACGGGTAGAAGCGGGGCGGCAGGCGGCGAACCGCGGCGAGGGCGCGGCCCGAAGGGACTGTCGACTGGATTCCTACTGCTGCGCTTCTTGACCGCGCGACCAGAATTGCGGATTTCGGATTTCGGATTTCGGATTGACGCGAGCCGGCAATTCCGGAGCTAATCCGCAATCCGAAATCCGAATTCCGCAATCGACGGGTGCTGCTGCTGTTGGGTTTCGGGCGCGCGCCCGACTTGGGTGATTGGGCGATTGCGTGATTGGGTGATAGGGTGAGTGCGCCGGGCCGGCGGCCGGGCAGCCGCGCGACCCCGTAGGGGCGCCCCTGGCGGGCGCCCGCCTCTGGAGGACAAACGACATGAAGTACTACCCGATCGCATACGGCGCGTACGGCGCGGTGGTGCTGGCGCTCTACGCGCTGGCGACCTGGCTCGGCTGGAGCTGGGACTCCTCGGACGAGGTCAAGGAGGTGCCCAAGAGCGTGCGCGACAACCCCGGTGTCTACCGTACCCACTACGTCGGAGGGAAATGACATGCCGGCCTGGCTCAAGCTCGATCAGATCGCGGCGGCGGGGGTCTACTCGGTGTGCGGCAGCCTGCTCCTCGTCGGGCTCTTCACCCTCACCGACAAGCTGACGCCCGGCAGCCTGTGGAAGGAGATCATGGAGGAGCACAACAACGCGGTGGCGATCCTCTTCGGCGCCTGGGCGATCGCGATCGGGATCATCATCGCCGCGAGCATTCACGGGTGACCGAATTGCGGATTTCGGATTTCGAATTGCCGATTCACGCAGCGCGCAGATTGCGGATTTCGAATTTCGGATTGCGGATTCACGCAGCAAGAGGTTCGCGCGATGCCGCCAGGAGAGTTCCGTCGACCATCGACCGACGAACCGTCTCTTTGACAGCCGCCTCTCCCTGATCTTTCGCCATCCGGACAATCCGCAAATCGAAATCCGAAATCCGCAATAGTCCCCCCCGGCCCTCTCCCGGTTCATTTGGACCCCCTCCCATGGCCTTCCCCCTCCTCCTCTCCACCTTCGTGATCGCCACCTGCGGCCTGGTCTACGAACTGCTCGCCGGCACCGTCGCCAGCTACCTCCTCGGCGACAGCGTCACCCAGTTCTCCACCGTCATCGGCGTCTACCTCTCCGCCATGGGCCTCGGCTCCTTCCTCTCCCGCTACCTCTCCGCACGCCTCATCCCCCGCTTCATCCAGCTCCAGATCCTCGTCGCGCTCGCCGGCGGCTGCTCGGCGCTCGGCCTTTTTGTTGCCTTTACGTACCTGGGCGCCGTCCAGTTCGTGCTCTACGCGTGGGTCGCCGGCATCGGCGTTCTCGTCGGCATGGAAATCCCCCTGCTCCTGCGCATCCTGAAGGACCAGCTCCAGTTCGCCGACCTGGTGTCGAAAGTCCTCTCGCTCGACTACGCCGGCGCGCTCGCCGCCAGCCTGCTCTTCCCGCTCTGGCTGGTGCCCAAGCTCGGCCTCGTCCGCACCTCCTTCCTCTTCGGGATGGGCAACGCCGCGGTCGCGCTCTGGTGCTACCGCCGCTTCCGCGCACACCTCGGGCCGACACCCTATCTCCAGGCGCAGGCAGCCGGCGCGCTCGCGCTCCTCGCCGCGGGTTTCGCCGGCGCCGATACGCTCGCCGACACCGCCGAACGCAAGCTCTACACCGACGAAGTGGTCTTCGTCCGCTCCACGCCCTACCAGCGCATCGTGCTCACGCGCGCGAAGAACGACCTCCGCCTCTTCCTGAACGGCCACCTGCAGTTCTCCTCCTTCGACGAGTATCGCTACCACGAAGCCCTGGTCCACCCGGGCCTTTCCGCCGTGGCGAACCCGGAGCGCGTGCTCGTGCTGGGCGGCGGCGACGGGCTCGCGGTGCGCGAACTGCTGCGCGACGGCCGCCCCCGCGAAATCGTGCTCGTCGATCTCGACGCCGGCATGACCGACCTCTTCCGCGACCACCCGCTGATCTCCGCCCTGAACGGCGGCGCGCTGCGCGATCCGCGCGTGCGCGTGGTCAACCAGGACGCCTTCGTCTGGCTCGGGCGCGGCGCGGACCGCTTTGACTTCGTGGTCGTCGATTTCCCCGATCCGTCCAACTTCTCGCTGGGCAAGCTCTACACCACGACCTTCTACGAGCTGCTGAAGCGTCGGCTCGCGCCGGGCGGGGCCGCGGTGATCCAGGCCACCTCGCCGCTCTTCGCGCGCAGGTCCTTCTGGTGCGTGGCCGAGACCCTGCGCGCCGCCGGCCTCCGGACTACCCCCTACCATGCGTACGTGCCCTCCTTCGGCGAATGGGGGTTCGTGCTCGCGACGCTGGGCGCCTACGCGCCGCCGGCGCGCTACCCGGCGGGACTGCGCTTTCTCACCGCCGCGACCGCGGCCACGCTCTTCGAGTTCCCGGCCGACATGAGTGCGCTCCCGGTCGAGGTCATCCGTCTCAACAATCAGGGATTGGTGCAGTACTATGACGACGAATGGCGACGGCTCGCGCCCTGAGGGGCCGGACGACGTGAAGCGGCCGCAGCCGCCGGGGGAGGCCCCGCCCAGATTGCTGACCCGCCGCCGGTTTCTCGGTGCGGGTGCGGCCGTGGCGGCGGGCTGGGCCGGCGGCTGGGGCGGCTGGGGCGGACGTTGGCTGGGCGCGGCGGCCCCGCCCATCGCGGGCACGATTGTCGGCGCCTCGGCCGCGCTCGGGCATCGGCTGCGCGGCGGCGCCGGCGCCTTCCCGCCGCCGGGCGAAACCCGCGACGTCGGCACGGTCATCGTCGGCGGCGGGATCGCCGGGCTGGCGGCCGGCTGGAAGCTCGCGAAGTGCGGCGTCCGCGACCTCGAACTGCTGGAACTGGAGCCCGAGACCGGCGGGAATGCGCGCTGGGGCGAGGCCGGGGCTACGGCGTATCCCTGGGGAGCGCACTACGTGCCGCTGCCGACCGCGCACTCGACCGCGGTGCGCGAGCTCTTCGCGGAGCTGGGCGTCATCCGGGAGTACCGGGAGGGCGCGCCGGTCTACGACGAACGCTACCTCTGCCATGCGCCCGAGGCGCGGCTCTTCCAGCACGGACGCTGGAACTCGGGGATCTTCCCGAAATCGGGCATGACCCCGGAGGAAGCGGCCGAGGTCGAGCGCTTCCGGCGGGCGACCGCCGCCTGGCGCGCGTGGCGCGACGCGCGCGGCCGGCCGGCCTTCGCGCTGCCCATGGAGTACGGCAGCGACGATGCCGAGGTGACGGCCCTCGACCGGATCTCGATCGGCGACTGGCTGGAGCGCGCGGGCTATCGTTCGGCGCGCCTGCGCTGGTACGTGGAGTATTGCTGCCGCGACGACTACGGCTGCACGCTCGACACCACGTCGGCCTGGGCGGCGCTGCACTACTTCTGCGGACGCGGGTTGGAGGACCCGGAGGTGCTGACCTGGCCGGAAGGGAACGGCTGGCTCGCGCGCCGGATGGCGGCGCGGCTGGCGGGCCGGATCACCACGGGCGCGGTGGTGTTTCGGGTGGCGCCGACGGAAGCGGGCGGCGGCGCGACCGTGGACTACCTGGACGCGCGGCGCGGCGCCACCGTGCGGCTGCGTGCGCGCCACGTCATCTACGCGCTGCCGCGTTTCACGGCGCGGCACGTCGTGGCCGGCGGCGCGGCCGACGATTCCGGAATCGGGGATTTCACCTATGCCCCGTGGGCGGTGGCGAATCTGCACGTGGACCGCGCGCCGGCGGGCGCTGCCTGGGACAATGTGATTCACGGCAGCGACTCGCTCGGCTACATCGTCGCGACGCACCAGGCGCTGACGGCGGCGCCGGGTCCGAGCGTGCTGACCTGGTACCGGCCCTTCACGGGGGCGGACCCGGCGGCGGAACGACGCGGGATGCTGGAGCGGCGCTGGGAGGACTGGCGGGACGCGGCGCTCGGCGACCTGCGGCGGCCGCACCGCGACATCGACGCGCGCGTCCGCCGGCTCGACGTGATGCTCTGGGGCCATGCGATGATCCGCCCGGTGCCGGGCTTCGTCTGGGGCGCGGCCCGACGCGCGGCGGCGGCGACCGCGTGCGGGGAGGAGGCCGGCGCGTCGGCCGGCGGCGGCGGGTGCGGCCCGATCCTCTTCGCGCACTCCGATCTGAGCGGGCTCTCGCTCTTTGAGGAGGCGCAGTATCGCGGCGTGCGCGCGGCCGAAGCGGTGCTGCGCCGCGACGGCGTGCCCTTCGTCAGCTCGCTGGCGCCGCGCGGGTGACGAGCGGCGGCAGGGGCGGCCGGCCGGCCCGCGCGCCCGCTACCCCGCGCGCAGGACCCGGACGTGGCCGGCGGCGGCGTACTTCAGGATGCGGCCGTCGGCGGTGGCCAGCGGCACGTCCAGATGGCGCGCGGTCGCGACCAGGAAGCGGTCGGCGGGGTCGGCGTGGAAGTCGCCGGGAAGCCGGGTGCTCGCGACAGCGACCTCCATCGAGAGGGGGACGACGCGCAGGCCGAGCCGCTGGACGGCGCGCCGCACCCAGGCCAGGCACTCCATGTCGAGCGTCAGCCGCCCGCGGGCTTCGAGCAACGCGATCTCCCACACGGAGACGGCGGACACGATCAGGTCGCCCGCGTCCGCCGCGTCATCCAGTTGGGCGCGCGCGTGCCGCGACAGGGCCGGATCGGCCGAAACCTGCCACACCCAGACGTGGGTGTCGAGCAGGATCGCGGTCACTGCAGGGCTTCCCACTCCACGTCCAGCGGGCTGATGATGTCGCCGAGGATCTTCACCGTTCCCTTCATGCAGCCGTACGTTGACTTCTTCTTCTTCTTCGTGGCTTCGCGCAGGGGCACCAACCGCGCCACCGGCCGTCCGCGCTTGGTGATGATGATCTCCCCGCCGTCGCGTTCGACCTCGTCGAGCAGCTTCAGGCACTTCGCCTTGAACTCCCCGGCCGCGATCTTCATGGCGCGCTCTCCAAAGTGACCATGGTCAGATTAGCATGGCCGGAGCGCCCGGGTCAACCCGCATCTCCCTCCGACCGAGTCCGAAGTTGCTCCGCCGGCCGCCGCTTGTTACGATCCGGTCCTCCGCCCCGCTCTTCCTCCCCCGATTCGAGGGTGCCGCATGCGCCGCCGCCGCTTCCGCCCGCTCCACGGCCTGCTGCTCGCCGCGCTGCTCTTCACGGCCGCCGCGCTCCGGCTGCGCGCCGACGACGCGTCGCCGTCCGCCCCCGCGGCCCCCGCCGCCCCCGCCGCGCCGGCGCGGCGCTGGTTCAAAGGGAACACCCACACCCACACGCTCTGGAGCGACGGCGACGCCCCGCCCGAGGTCGTCGTCGAGTGGTACAAGAACCACGGCTACCACTTCCTGGTCCTTTCCGACCACAACGTGCTCGCCACCTCCACGCGCTGGATCCGGGTCGGGAAACAACCGAAGTCCCGGCTCTCCGCGGAGGCCCTCGCCGCGCTGATCGAACACTTCGGCTCTGCCGCGGTCGCGCTGATCCAAAACCCGAGCGGAGAGCTCGCGATGCGCCTGAAGACTCTCCCCGAGCTGCGCGCCGCGTTCGAGACGCCCGCGGGATTCCTGCTCGTCACCGGCGAGGAAATCACCGACCACGTCGGAGAGCTGCCGCTCCATCACAACGTGGTCAACCAGGAGGGCATGATCGCGCCGACCGGCGGCGCCACGATTCGCGAGGCGATGGCCGCCACGATCGCCGCGGTCGAGGCCGAGGCGCAGCGCACCGGCCGCCCGGTGCTCGTCCATCTCAATCACCCGAACTACGGCTGGGCGGTCACGCCCGACGATCTCGCCGAAGTGCGTGGCGAGCGTTTCTTCGAGGTCTACAACGGCCACCGCGAGGGCGGCAACGCCGGCGACGCGCAGCACCCGGACACGGAGCGCATGTGGGACTACGTGCTCTCGCTGCGCCTCGGGCGCATGGGCGGCGATCCGGTCTTCGGCCTGGCGACCGACGACGCCCACAACTACCAGAAGGCGCCGCCGCAGGTCGCCGCCGGGCCCGGGCGCGGCTGGGTCTGGGTGCAGGCCGAAGAGCTCTCCCCCGACGCGATCACGCGGGCGCTGCTGGCGGGCCGCTTCTATGCGTCGAGCGGCGTCACCCTCGCCGCGATCGAGGCCGCGGCGGACGCCCTGACGGTCACGGTCGCGGCCGAGCCGGACGTGACCTACACGACGCGCTTCGTCGGCACGCGCGTGGTCGGCGAGGACGGTCGCGGCGCCGTCGGCGAAGTCGGCGCCGTGCTGCAGGAGACGGCGGGAGCTACGGCATCCTACCGATTCAAGGGGGACGAGCTCTACGTACGCGCGGTGGTGACCTCGAGTCGCCTGCACCCGAATCCCTACCGCGAGGGGGATCGGGAGACGGCGTGGGTGCAGCCGGTGGTGGTGCGGCGGGCGCGCGGACGCTGAACGCACGCGGCGCCGGCTCCCCGGGTGCATGTCCGTACATGCACCTAGCCGCACCCTCGTTCTCCTGACCTGGCCGTAGGGGCGCGTCGCGACGCGCCCCTACGCGAACTGCGCAGCTACGGTCGTGCGCCCCGCTCCCCATTCTGCTGGCCTGCCATCGGCCGTCATGCTATCATCGATCCGGCCCCGCGCCGCTTGCATGGGCCTCGTTTCGGCGCATGAAAACCATGAGTGACGAACGCGTTCGCCGGCGGATCGCCCGCATCGCCGCCCAGTTGATGTACGAACGCCTCGAGTCCGAGTACTTCACCGCCAAGCGGAAGGCGGCAAAGCAGCTCGGGCTGGCGTACCGGTACCGGCCCCACGACCTCCCCACCAACCGCGAGATTCGCGACCAGATCCACGTCCTCGCGTCCCTGCTCGAAGGCGACCGCCGCGACGACGCCTTGCGGGAGATGCGCTTCGACGCGCTGCGCCTCATGCGCCGCCTCGAACGCTTCCACCCCGCCCTCATCGGCTCGGTCTGGACCGGGCACATCCGCAAGGGCTCCGACATCGACATCCATCTCTTCTCGGACTCCGTGACCGCGGTCACGATGACCCTCGACGAGCTGGGTTTCGCCTACGAGGTCGAGCGCAAGCGCGTGATCAAGCACAACGAGGAGCGCCTTTTCACGCACGTCCACGTCACCGGGCGTTTCCCCTACGAACTGACGGTCTATCCGGCCGACAAGCTCGGCTACGTGTTCAAGAGTTCGATCACCGGCAAGGCAATCGAGCGCGCCACGCTCCCCGAGCTCATGCAGTACCTGGAGCGCGAGTACGGCCCGCTCGACGCCGAGGAGGCCGCGCGCGCGCCGATCGAGCCGGAGGTGGACCGTTTCGAGATGTTCCGGCTGCTGCTCCTGCCGCTCGAGGGCGTGAAGCAGGACGCGCGCGCGCATCCCGAAGGGGACGCGCTCTATCACAGCCTCCAGGTCTTCGAGCTGGCCAAGGAGGAGCGGCCGTGGGACGAGGAATTCCTGCTCGCCGCGCTCTTGCACGACGTGGGCAAGGCGATCGAACCGCGCGAGCACGTGGCGGCCGGCCTGGAGGCGCTCCTCGGCATGGTCTCCGAGCGGACGGCCCACCTCATCGGGCGACACCTGGAGGCGCATGCCTACGCCGACGGCACGCTCGGACAGAAGGCCGCGCGCCGGCTCGCCGCCGACGCGGATCTCGAGGACCTGATGCTGCTCAACGACCTCGACCGCGCCGGCCGGCAGCGCGGCGTCGAGGTCGGCACCGTCGACGAGGCCCTCGACTACATCCGGTCGCTCGCCGACGAACCGTATCTCTAACGGCGTTCAAGCGGATCGAGTATGCTGCGCTACCCACGCTTCCCCGCGCGCCGAGTCATCGTCGCGCTCCTGGCGGTCCTCGCGGTCGCGGTGCCGCCGACGGTCGCCGCGCAGGAACCGCCGGCGGCGGCGGCCCCGGCCCCGGTCCGCGGCGTCGTCATCCTCAAGGACGGCCGCCGCCTTGCCGGCGAGATCCGGGAATTCCCCGAGGTGGTCGAAGTCCGCACCAAGATCGCCGCCGTCCGCGTCCAACGCGCCGAGATCGAGCGGATCGAGCCCGAAGCGGCGGCCGGCGGCCCAGCGCCCGCGCCCGCCGCCGGGGCCGCCTCCCCCGCGCCCGCCGCCGGCGCCTCCGGCGTGGTCACGCTGAAGTCCGGCGCGCGTTTCGAGGGCGTCATCCGCGAGGAGGGCGACGACCTCGTCGTCGAGACCCCCACGCGCAAGGTCCGCGTCAAACGCGCCGAGGTCGCGACCGTCGAACGCAAACAGCTCCCCGCCGAAACGCTGGCCGCGGAGCTCGCGCGCACGCCCCCCGACGCCGTGGACGCCCTCTACCGCCTCGCCCATTTCGCCTGGGACAACGACCTGCGCGCCGAGTACCGCTCCCTGCTCGAGAGAATCCTCGCCGTCCGCCCCGACCACGGACCCGCCGCGAAGGAGCTTACCCGCTTCCGGAAATTCTTCGAGCGCCTTCCGCTGCCCGCCGCCGAGGAAGCCGCCCTGGTCAAGACCTTCGGCAAGGGCTTCCGCACCGTGCGCAGCGACCACTACGTCGTCGTCTACGATACCGACGAGTCCTTCGCCCTCGGCCGCCTCTCCTTCCTCGAGAAGCTCTACACCACCTTCTACCCCTACTTCGAGGACCGCGGCTTCGATACCGCCGTTCTTCCCCGCCCGCTCGTCGCCGCCGTCTTCGCCTCCGACGAGGAATACACGGCGCGCGGCGGGCCTCAGGGCTCCGGCGGCGTCTACATGCCCGACCGCGGCCAGCTCTGGCTTTTCGATTCCCGCAAGACGGATACGGCACGAACCGTAGTCGGCGTGATCGACACGATCGACGCCGAGATCGGCAAGGTCCAGGAACGGCTGGCGCTGGCCCGGACGCCCAAGGAGAAGGCGGAACTCGCCGGCAAGCTCGCCGAGATGAAGGAGATCCAGCTCTACAACCGGCTGGCGCGGCGCCAGACCAGCGCGGCGGGCGCGACCGACACGCTGCTGCACGAGGGGTTCCATCAGATCTCGCACCAGGGCGCGGTGCTCGGCATGACGGGCGATTTCCCGCTCTGGCTGACGGAGGGGTTCGCCGAGTACTGGGGGCGTTCGGAGGGCTGGACCGCGGCGCGCGGCCTGCCGGGCTCGCTGCAGAGCGAATCGGTCGCGGTGATCCGCTCCGCGATCGTGAAGGGCAAGCACATTCCGCTGGTCACGGTGATGAAGTACACCAACCAGCAGAACTACCTCGGGCTCGGCAACGAGGGCGCGGCGCTCGCCTATGCCGAGGCCTGGTCGCTGGTACACTTCATGATCCAACGGCGCGCGGGCACGCAGGCGCAGAAGTTCTTCGACTGGGTGCGCCTGCGCAGCCGCGCGGGGAAGCCGACGCCCGAAAGCGCGGTAGCGCTCGACGCCGCCGCCCGTGCCGCGTTCGGCGAGGATCCGGAGGCCCTCGAGCAGGAATGGGTGGCCTACGTGCGGTCCCTGAACTAGCTCGGCAACGGGACGTGCGGCGCCCAGAACCGAACAACGCGCCCTGCCCAACCGTAGGGATCGGCCTCTCGGCTCGGTTGTGGTTCCGTCTTCAGCGGCTGTCGAAAGAGGCGCCGGAAGCGCGGAATCGGTGAGCCGGCGGGGCGGACACGGGGGTCCGCCCCGACGTCCGGCCACGGGTTTTGGTAGGGGCGGGCCCCGGTGTCCGCCCCGGGGTGGCCCGGCCGGAGGCTACTGCGACAGCCGCTTCCGGCGGAATCGCCGGGCGCATGCCCTCCGCAGGGGCCCTACGTTCCGCCTGAAGGCGGAACTACGAACGCGCGTGGGCTCCGGGCGACCATCCGCGGCCGCGGCGTGGCGCTTGCCCGAACGCGCAGGAGTGCTCCCCCCCACACAAGAGCGGGGGACGCCGGCCTGGCCGGCAACCCGTCTCCCGGTTTCGGTGCAAGCGAGGACGCCTGCGCCGCGCGGTACCGGAGGTTGGAGTCTCGCGCCCATGCCGAATCCCCTCCTGCGCATCCGCGACAAGAACGGCGAGCGGGTATTCCCCCTACGCAGCGGCCCGATCACGATCGGCCGGTCGCGCACCAACCGCGTGCAGGTGGAAGCCGAGGGGGTCTCGCGCACCCACTGCCGGCTGGAAGAGGTGGACGGGCGCTGGCGGCTGATCGACATGGGCAGCCACAACGGCATTCGCGTCAACGGCATCTCGGTCTCGGAAAAGTGGCTGACCGGCGAGGACGCCATCGAGGTCGGACGCGCGCTGCTCTCCTTCCACACCGCTCCGCCCGCGGACATCGTGGCGCAGACCGAGCGCGAGACCGTGCCCGCGCTCGCCCCCGGC
>JACRIP010000235.1 GCA_016220045.1 Planctomycetota bacterium | reverse complement strand
CGGGCGATCCAGCGAGATCGGGTGCTTCGCGATCTTGAGGACGCGCTTGGTCTCGTCCACCGAGATCTTGGTCTCGTCGGCGATCTCTTCGATCGTAGGTTCGCGCCCCTTCTGCTGCACCAGGCGCTTGGTCACGTTCCGGAGCTTCGACATGGTCTCGATCATGTGCCCCGGGATGCGGATGGTGCGCGCCTGGTCCGCAATCGCCCGGGTGATCGCCTGACGAATCCACCACGTCGCATAGGTCGAGAACTTGTAGCCGCGGCGGTACTCGTACTTCTCCACCGCCTTCATCAACCCGGTGTTCCCCTCCTGGATCAGATCCAGGAAGGAAAGCCCGCGGTTGCGGTACTTCTTCGCGATCGAGACCACGAGGCGCAGGTTGCCGCTCGACAGCTTGCGCTTCGCCTTCTCGTATTCCTGGTAGCGGTCCTCGATCTCCTTCACGCGGGCCTTCAGCCGGCTCGGCTCCTCGCAGGTCCGCTGTTTGAGCTCGTTCAGCTCCTTGCGCAGCTCCTCGGCGCGCAGCCGCGCCGTCTTCCCCCGCTTGAGCGAACCCAGCTCGCGCTGGATCTCCTGCATGCGGTTCGAAATGCTCTTGAGCTGCTCCATCATCGGGCGGATCTTCTTGGTCTGGATGTTCAGCGCCTCGAGCAGGAGCACGCAGCGCCGCTGCCGGCTCTTCGAACGCTTCTTCTGCTTGCCGCGCTCGTCCTGCCCGACCTTCCCCTTCATGATCCGCGCGTGCTCGTCTTCGTTCGCCTTCGCGAGCCGCTTCAGGGTATCCACGTACTCCGGCAGCTTCGTGATGATGTCCTGCTTCGCGGTGTCGATCGCCGAGTCGGTCTTCAGGGTGCGGTCGAAGGCGAGCTCGCCGTTGCGCACGTTTTCGAGGATCTGGATCGCTTCCTTGAGCCCGACCGGCGACTCCAGCACCTTCTTGCGGAAGCGCTTGCGCGTCAGCTCGATCTTCTTCGCGAGGTTGATCTCCTCCTGGCGCGTCAAGAGCGGGATCTCGCCCATCTGCGTCAGGTACATGCGCACCGGGTCGTCGATCTTCTCCGTCGCGCCCTTGTCGAGCGACGTGGCCTCTTCCTAGTTGTCGTCGAAATCGGCCGAGGTCGTCGCCGTCTCCTCCTCGCCCTCGGCGTCCTTCTCTTCGACGTCCCCCTCGTCCACCAGGTCGATGCCCTGTTCGTCGAGCATCACCAGGATGCTGTCGACCTTGTCGGCGGAGACGAGGTCGTCGGGCAGGGCGCGATTCAGCTCCTCGAAGGTCAGGTAGCCCTTGCGCTTGCCCTCCTCGACGAGGTTCTTGATGTCGGCGTCGATTTTGTCCTTGCGGTCGGTATCGCCGGCGGCGGCCCCGTCCTTGCCGGCGGCGTCGCCCGCGGCGGCCGGAGCGCCCGACCCCGCCGCGGGCGGACGGCGTGCGCCCTTCGCATCCTTCGCGGCGGGCTTCGGCGCCTCCTTCGGCCCGGGCTTGGGCGCTTCCTTCGGCCCGGGTTTCGGCGCCTCCTTGGCCGCCGGCTTCGGCATCGGCTTCGTCACGGCCTTGGTCGCGCCGGCCTTCCCGCCCTCCTTGGACTCCTTGGCGTCCTTCGGACTCCGCGCGCCCTTCGCTTCCACGGGCTTGACGGCGTCCTTGTCGTCCTTGGCTCCGGGCTTAGAGTTTTTCATGCTGAGCCTTACGAATGCTCTCAAGTTCCATCGCCAGCCGGGTCTTCTCTTCGGGGTCCGTGGACACGATCATCCGCCGCTTGTGCTCGGCCGCCTGGGCTTTCAGGCGCACGATCTCCAACGTCCGCGCGCTCTCGTCGATGCGGGTGGCGGCCCGCTCTCGGGGAAATTCCTGATCCGCCAGCTCGATCACGCGTCGCGCCAGCGGATCGTCGCCCAGGATCGTGGTCACCGCGGCCGCGGTCACTTCGTGGCCGGAATCGGCGAGGTCGAAGATCGTCCCGGCGATGCGCCGCGTGCCGTCGTCGGGGAAATCCTCCAGCGGCACGCGTTCGCGCACCATCGGGATCGCCTCGGGCGCCGCGAGCAGCGCCTCGATGAGCCACTCGGCGGCCTCGATCGCCGGATCGCGCAGCCGCGCGCCGCTCGCGCGCAGCGGGGCGCCGCCGGACGCAGGCGCCGACGCGCCGGTCCCGGGCGCGGCACTCGCCGGCCGTGGCAGCGCCGCGCGCGCCGCCGAACGCTCACGCAGGCGCAGCCGCAGGGTCTTCTCGTCGACGCGCAGGGCCCCGGCCACATGCATCACCGACAGGTCGCGACGCACCGGGTTCGTCGTCGCCAGCAGGCTGCCCAGGATCTCGTCGATCACCTGGGCCTGGGTCGCCAGCGAGCCCGCGCCGAAGCGCCGGACCGCCACGTCCAGGCGGTAGTCGAACAGCTCCTTGGCCGCATCCAGACAGGCCTGGAAGGCCTCGGCGCCGCGCTGCAGCAGCACCTCGTCGGGGTCGAGCCCGGCGGGGAGCGTCACCACGCGCAGTTCGACGTTCTCGCGCAGGAAGAGGTCGAGGCTGCGGTCCGCGGCCTTTTCGCCCGCCGCGTCGCCGTCGTACACGACGTACACCCGCTCGCCGTAGCGGCGCAGCACCCGCAGATGCTCTTCGGTCAGCGCCGTGCCCAGCGTCGCGACGACGTTCGCGAACCCGAACTGGTGCGCGACGACCACGTCGGTGTAGCCTTCGACGATGGCCAGCGCGTTCGTCTTGGCCGCGGCCGAGCGGGCGAAATTCAGCCCGTACAGGCACCGGCCTTTGGAAAACACCGGAGTTTCGGGCGAGTTCAGGTACTTCGGCTCGCGGCCGTCGAGCGTGCGCGCGCCGAAGCCGATCACCTCGTTGCGCCCGTCCCAGATGGGGAACATCAGGCGGTTGCGGAAGCGGTCGTAGTGGCCGTGGCCCTCGCTGCGCGGCGACACCAGCCCGGCCAGTTCGAGCGTCTTGTCGTCGATGCCGGCGCGGCGCGCGTTCCCGAGCAGCGCTTCCCAGGCTTCGGGCGCATACCCGATCTTGAACTGGGCGGCGGTGCCGGCGCTGATGCCGCGCTTCTCCACGTAGGCCCGCACCCCGGCGGAGTGCGCGCCCTCGAGCCAGCTTCGATGATAGAAGTCCGCGGCGAACGCATTGGCCTTGAGCACGGCGGCGCGCTGACCGCTGCCGACGCCGTTCTGACTGGATTCGTAGTCCAGCCGGATGCCCGCGCGCTCGCCCAGGATGCGCAGGGCTTCCGGGAAGGTCACCTTGTCGTGTTCGACCAGGAACGAGAAGACGTCGCCGCCCTTGTGGCACCCGAAGCAGTGGAAGATCTGGCGCGCCGGGTTGACGTGGAAGGAGGGAGTCTTCTCGTTGTGGAAGGGGCAGAGGCCCTTGAAGCTCGCCCCGCTCCGCTTGAGCGGCACGTACTGCTGGATCAGCTCGACAATATCGGTCGCGCGCTGGATCTCCAGCTTCTTCTCATCAGGGACGCGCAGGAAGGAGCCCCCCGAAGGACACCCACTCCGGTTCGCCCAGGCGGAAACAAAGTATTATACAGGCTTCAGCGAGTTTGTCAAGGGATCGGTGCAAAATATTCCCACGAAAGGGGAACCGTCAAGGGAACCGGCTGACCGAAGCCCACTGGGGGGGTTGACAAGCGGCCACCCGGGGCGGCCGGAGCGGCCGGAACGCGAGCCGGCCTCCCCTTCAAATACTCGCGGGGGGGGGATCTATTCCCGCCAGTTGCAGGAAGACCCCGGGCGCGAGGGCTTCGCCGCGCACGCGGGGGTCCAGCCCCAGCCCGGCCGCGCGCCGCCCGACCGCCGCCACCGTCTCCGCCGGCCACTGGGCGATCGTCAGGGAGCGCAAGAGCCCCTTGCGCCGGGTGCCGAACGCCGCCCGCACGAGTGCGCGCAGGCGTGCGAACGGCTCCCCGTCCCCGAAGGCGGCGGTTTCGGCGCGTGGGCGCACGGTCAGCCGGACCACGGCGGACTGCACGGCGGGGCGCGGCCAGAAGACCGCGGGCGGGACTAGGCGGAGGATTTCGACCTGGGCGAGCACCTGGGTGAGGACGGAGACCGCGCCGTAGGGCTCCTCGCCGGCGCGCGCCGCCAGGCGCTCGGCCACCTCGCGCTGCACTAGGCAGACCAGGCGCGGGACCGCCAGCCGGCGCGCTCCCCCATCGCGGCCGACCGCGCCGAACCGCTCCGCCTGCAACAGGTTGGCGATCAGCGGCACGGAAACGTTGTAGGGCAGGTTGGCCACCAGCGGCACGCCCCTCAACCCGTAGTCCGCCGCGCCCTGGGCCAGCGCATCGACGACGTCCGCGTTGAGCGCGCCCTTGCGTTCGAGCACGTCGCACGCCAGCCAGGACACCTGCGGGGTCGGCCCGAGCAGGTCGCGCGCGACGGCCAGGATGCGCTCGTCGACCTCGACCGCCCACACGTGACGTGCGCGCGCGGCGAGGTGGCGCGTGAGCAGCCCGGGTCCGGGTCCGACCTCGAACGCCCCCTCCTCCGGCCCGAGGTCGGCATCGGCCACGATCGCGCGCAGCAGGTTGTCGTCGATCAGGAAGTGCTGGCCGAGCCCCTTGCGCGGACGCAGCCCGGCCGCCGCCATTCTCTCTAGCAATGCCGATTTGGGAAGCGGGAGGGGATATGGCTGATCGGGAAGCATGAGCGGGACCCGACGGGGGTTTGGAAGTTTGGCGGTTTGGGAGTTTGGGGGTCTCGGGGGAAGTGCAATACCCGGACAGAATGGCGAAAACACGATCCCGGCGCGGTTCCGTGGGGGCGTCCCTGCCCGAAGTCCCCGGGAGAATCGGGGCTTTCTTGTAGGGGCGCCCCTTGTGGGCGCCCTGGCGTGGCCACCTGGTGCAGGTCCAGCTACTGTCCTGTCAACATCGATTCTTCCGGTCGGCGTAGGGGCTCCTCGTGAGGCGCCCCGAGGGGCCACGGATTGAACGACCCCAAGCAACGACGTTGACGGGACACTAGTCGGCTACCGCCGCAGCATCACGGTATCGAACGTCTCGGAGGCTTCCCGCCCGGCGCGCTGCCACTTGATCTTGACGGTGACCGCATAGGCGCGGGAGTCCAGCGGGCCGACCGCTACATAGGTGGCATCGTAGCGGAAGCCGTCGGGAAAGCTCGGGTGCGTGGCGTCGCGGAGGTCGATCGGATCGCCAAGGGACATTCCCTGGTTCAGCTCGGTGAGCAGCGTGTCGGCCAGCGCGGCCACGCGCGCGTTCTCGATCGCCCGACGATGCGTCTGCGCGCCGATGTTGAAGAGCAGGAACACCCCGGTCGTCCCGAGCGCCAGCACGGCCAGGGCGACCAGGATTTCCATGAGGGTGAAACCCGCCTGCGCGCGCGCGTGCGTCATCGTTCGACCACGCCTCCGCTGCCGGCGGGAATCGCGACGGTGCGCTCGAAGGTCGTGCCGAAGCGCACGCGCGCGCCGGACTCGTGCGCGGCCGGCGCGGTGCCGCGCGCCCCGCGCGTGCCGATCTTGATCCAGCCGTCGCCCTTCTCGGTGTAGGCGATCCACTCCCGCTCCACGAGCAGGGCGGCCGGGGCGTCGGGCAGTTCGGCGCTGGAGCTGACGAGCGCGCGTTCGTTGTCGGCGGCGGTGAGCGCGGCGCCGAGCGTGACCGGCCGCGCGCGCCCCGGATCGGCCTCGACCGTGACGGTGACCCGCACCGAGACCGGGAGCACGTCGGCCAGCGGCGGCACCCGCGGAATCGTCTTCAGGAAGAGCGCGAAGTCCCGGTCGAGGGCGCGCGTCGAGTCCCAGCGCGGGTCCGGGCCGGCGTCACCGGTCCCGCGAACACCTGAGGCACGGGGCGGTACGCCGAGGTCCCAGGTCGTCGTTCCCGGCGCCCAGAAGGCGTAGCCCACCCAGACCACGCCGCGCGCCACCAGCTCCCCGGCGGCGCCGAAGAAGGCCGGCGACGCGAGCAGCTCCTCGTCGAAGGGCTCGGGCCCGACCACCGGACCGGGCAGGTAGGCGCGGTACCAGCGGTCGCCCTCCGGGTCGGGATCGAGGGCGTAGAGGATTTCCATGTAATCCCGTACTCCCCCGCCCAGGGCGGCGAGCGCCGCGGCCG